>JAZSIB010000050.1:0-19710 GCA_045533585.1 Lachnospiraceae bacterium
CGAAGGGCGTCTGAACACCCTGATACAGGAGCTGAACTTTCCTAAAGTCCCTGCTTATTCTTCCCGCTCATCCAGATCCTGTTGGAGCATCTTAAGAATCGGCAGCATGATTCCTTTCATCGGCGGCAGATAATACCGTTCTTCTAATTCTTCGCGGCGGAAGCTTTTTCTTCCGTCGCTTTTTTGCGCTCTTTCCCAGAATCTCCTCAGCTCCGAAAAACGCATATAATAATACTCGTCTCTCTTCGAATAAAAGATAATCAAAAACGCAATCCCACCCTGTTCCTCAAAATCGCGCATATACTCTACCTGATGTTCGTGGACGTTTTGCAATTGAAATGTATCACCGGCGCACTCCTTTGCATCAAAACATACCGGTATCCCTTGAACTACACCGAGATAATCCACCGTACTCTTTTTTTCAAAATAGCCCAGAGTAATATGCCTGGTTGCTTTATCAATCTCGATTGGAGTAATTGGAGTCGGAATCTTCTGGATCAATGCCAGCTTCTGCTCTCTTAACTTTTCAATCGTAAGGTTAATCGTCTCTTCCAATACAGAACCTCTTAACCCTCTGGAATTCCAAGACGGCATATTTCTTTCTCCTTTCTGCCATTTTTATTCCCGGCTTTACAGCTGCGGAAAGTACGTTGTTTCATTCTAAACCTTAATATCATAGGTCTTGCAAAAATGTCCGAATACAGCCGGAAGTCCGGTCTTTACTTCCTTCCCGGACAATCCTGCAAACTCCTTCGCAAGTTCAGGAAATACCATACGATATGCAATCAGCATCTGGTGCCGTACCCCGAAACGTTCTTTCATCATACGGTTATATTCTGCATCTCCGTACTTCATATCCCCTGCAATCGGATGCCCAACGCTTGCCAGGTGTGCTCGAATCTGATGAGACTTTCCGGTAATCAGCTTCACTTCCAACAACGTTCCTGTCTTCGTAACTGCAATTGGACGATACTCTGTCTCAATTGCCTCTCCCTCCGGGCCCTTGCTTATCGTAACCTGATTTTTCATCTCATCCTTTGTAAGAGAGCCTTTTAAGCGCATCGAACGTTCTACCGTTCCTTTTACTACACAAAGATAATACTTATCTAACGTTCTGTCGCGTAGCAGTTCCGACATTGTCTGCAAGCCCAAAATTGTCTTACCTGCAATGACCAGACCCTCTGTATTGCGATCCAGACGGTTACAGATACCGGGACGGAACGTTTGCAGCCGTTCCGCTGTAATACTTCCCGTCTCCAGCAGATACTCCTGCACAAAATCCACCAGGGAATCATCTGACTCCTCTGCCTTTTGCGATAGCATTCCTGCCGGTTTATGAAGAATCAGAACATGCTTATCCTCGTAGACTACTTTCGGAACCTGCTTTCTTATTCGATTCTTTTGTCCGGAATCCGCCCTTGTGCTTCTTGCATTGGCTGCCTTACCTGCATCCTGCGAATCAGCACTCCGTGATACCGATGTTGTAGCAGAAAGCTTCTCATAGGTCTCGTCCGAAAAATAAACCGTAATAATATCTCCGTCTTTCAGCGTTTCATTGCCTTCGGCATGTTTTCCGTTCAGTACAATATTCTTTTTGCGAAGCATCTTATACAAAAAGCCTTTCCCTGCCTGCGAAAACACCTTCGCAAGCAAACGGTCCAGCCTTTGCCCTGCCTCATGTTCTGTTATGTTTAACTGTTTCATCTGTAACAACTGCCTTTCCTAATCTGTAATCCTTGCATCACAATCACAAAGTTACAGAGCAATCACTTCATCGCGTTTGCGAAAAAGCATTCTGATACGCTTCGCAAACCTCCTTCGGCCCCCCTACCATCTTCTTCACCCCTTTTTCAATCCACACAACCCTTGTGCAGTTCTGTAATATTGTATCAATGGAATGTGACACAATCAGTACGGTGGAGCCTCCATGAATCATCTGTTTCACACGTTCCATGCTTTTTTTCTGAAAGAACTCATCGCCAACGCTTAACACTTCATCCAGAATAAGTATTTCCGGTGTTTCTCTCATAGTAGCTATGGCGAAGCCAAGTCTGGAAACCATACCGGAAGAAAAGTTCTTCATTTTTTCTTCCATAAATCCTTCCAATTCTGCAAAGCTTACTATCTCGTCATACTTTGCATCAATGTATTCCTTCGAATAACCAATAATTGCACCGTTCAAATACACATTTTCTCTTGCAGTTAATTCCAAATCAAATCCGGTTCCAAGAGTTAACAACTGGATCTTACTCCGATCAACCTCCACCATACCCTCTGTCGGCTTTAATGCCCCCGAAACAATTTTTAACAAGGTACTTTTACCGGAACCGTTTCTTCCAATAATGCCTACTACGTCTCCCTGTTGCACATCAAAATTGATGTGATTCAATACAATCAGCTCTTTGTGTGTTATTTTTTTCTTAAATTTGCAGACGAGATATTCCTTAAGACTGGTTACATTCTCTGTAGCAACCTTAAACTTCATAGTTACATCTTTTACAGAAATGATTGGCGCCTTTTTTCCTTCTTCACATATTTCTAATTTATTCACTTCTTCCATCGTTTTACCTTTCATTATCAGACTTTCTGCATAATGTCATTTTTCTTTTTGTCAAAGAATATTTGTCCTGCAATAAATGCTGCTACAGCCCAACCAATCATTCGAATCCACAGTCCTATTGCCGGCAACTCTCCATACATCATACATTCTCTTGCAGATGCTATAAAGCAGTACATTGGGTTTTCTTGAATAATCAGTGCCATTACTCCGGTCAACGAACTAACCGGATAAAACAATGCCGACAGGTACATCCACAGAGTCAGAACAACTCCATATAGATACTGAATATCTCCAAAAAACACATATGCGCTAGACAACAACATACTAACCCCGGTTGCAAACAATAGAGTAAGTGCTACGATTGGTACAATTATCAACATGGTAAACCTTAGTGGAATCTTAAAAACAAACAAAAAAACAATATATGCAACAAAAGAATATCCGAAATTCACCAAAGCCATATATATCTTAGAAAGAACAAACACCTGCATTGGCATCTTTACTTTTATCAACAATTGCTTATTGTCCACCAGCGCAGTCACAGATGCATTGGTTGCATTAGTAAACAACTGCCAGATAAGCATACCCGTCAGATAATAAATCGGATATTTTTCAATAGAATTTTTGAACATCGTAGAAAAGACTGCCGACATTATTGCCATGGAAAGTAATGGATTCAACACGCTCCATAGTATTCCAAGATATGATCTTGAATATTTTCTTTTCAATTCCCTACTTGTCAGTTCTTGTATGACAAACTGGTATTGCTTCCTTATTTCTTTTTGGGCTGCATTCATAGCACATCTACCTTACTTTCCATTCTAAAGCCGAGAATAATTCACTTCATCCGTAAAAATCTATTCATCCTTCTAACATTGTTATAACGATATATTCTCTTTATTCAATCGCCTATTATAATACCTGTCCTTAATTTTTTCTAACAATCCTCCCGGAATCAGTCCTACCAATAAAGGTTTTACAACATAAAAAATCCCTTTAGGAAATAGCCCTAACTTACGGAATCCCAAAAAGCGTACCTTGGCTTCACCCAAGCGATAACGATATTTTCTTCTCTTTTTCGTATGCCAATCTTCACAATAACAATACAAATATTCGTCCAAGTTTTCTCCTTTTCCAAAGGTTTGTATCGTCATAAATAAATCATAATCCTCTGCACGCATGGTTTCCTTAGCAACCCGGTATCCGCCGGCCTGCCGTAACGCTTCTCTCCGAAAGACTACTGCTCCATGCCGGTATGGTGATCCAAACAAAAAATCCCTATCAGTCACTTTTCTTGGAAATACCTCTTTTCCCCAGATGCCGCTTTCATCAAACAACAAAGACTGACATCCCAAAACAGCAATTTCCGGATGCTTTTTTAGATGGTCTATCTGTTTCTCTAAGCGCTTTTCCAGACTGTAATCATCACTGTCCTGTCTGGCAACAAATTCTCCTTCCGCATATGCCAAACAATAATTCAAGGTTTCTGCCAGTCCCTTATTTTTCTCATTCCGAAGTAGACGGATTCTCTCATCCTTTGCTGCATATTCCTGCAACAAATCCCATGTACTATCTGTCGAGCCATCATCACACAGAATCCATTCAAAATCAGAATATGTCTGGTGCAATATGCTTTGCATTGATTTATGAAACGATTGACAGTTTTCAATATTGTAAACTCCGGTAACAATTGATGTTTCCGACATATTCTACCCCTTCATTATTACTTTCACCTTTGACAGGAACGATAAATCTCTTCCATTTTCTTCATTACATTTTTACAGTCATATTCTTTCAACTCCTCCATCGACAAACCAATCAAGTCCCTATTTCCACGGATATCGCTGGCCCTCACCTTTACGCCTGCTGCCAATGCTTCTAAAAGAGCAATCGGAAGCCCTTCCTGTTTTGATGGAAACACAAACAAATCTGCTCCATAAAGCATTTTTCTGATATCTTTCCGATAGCCTAGTAAAATCACTTTATCAGCCAGTCCTAATTTGTCAATCAACTGCTGCAAATATTCCTGCAAAACACCTTGTCCGCAAATAAAATACTTGTAGTCGGCATGTTGTAGCTTTTCTTCCTCTTTCAATGCTCTAATCACTGCCTCATGATTTTTTCGAGGAATTAGTTCTCCAACACTAAGCAACATCTGCTCTGAATCAGAAACCCTCAGTTCCTTCCTTATCTCTTTTCTGATTTGCTCCTTTACACCGGTTTCCAATCCTTTACCGCTCCAATAATCAATATCTCTTCCTACTCCCGGAAGATGCTCCACTCTGGTTTTCATATGTCTGCAAAAACGCTTTGCACGCATAAAGTCCTCGGTGTTAATTGTTATCAAAACGTCAGTTTTTTTTGCCAACATGCGTTCGATAGGATAAAATATCAGCCAATATTTCAGTGGTGCTCCTTTATAAAAATGAAATCCATGAGCCGTATAGATGATTTTTAGTCCGCTTTTTCGATACCTTCCTGCTACATGCCGTGCCAGCGCCGCCCCTACCGGAGTATGGCAATGAAGCAAGGCAAACCCTTCCTTATCCATTAATTCCTTTAATTGTCGGCATACCTCTTTATGCTTGCGAAAACAATATGGTGACCTTACAAAATCCACGTGATGACACACGATTCCGCGGTCTTCCATGTCACTTCTATCCATTTCGTAGTTGACATTATTAAAATTGGATGCATAGTGTACTTCATAGCCCATTTCCTGCAAACTCCGGACATTGTTCAATTCAAATTTTGGCAAAAAATCGCTCACATGAGCAACAATTAAAACCTTCTTCATTGCACACCTTCTCCTGCCACATGTAACATATCAAACGTAGGATACGCTTTTGCTCAAAAAGTCTCTCAAAATCACAAATTACATTATCCGATAAAGTTTAAGAACCTTCACCGGATAATCTGTGCCGTACTTATTCATCAACCATGAAGCTCTGTGGGCTCCATCTAAAATCATATACATACCGTCAACAACTATCATTTTTGATTCATCATACTCATTGCTGTTAAGACTGTCGAGAAGCTCGTAATAACGCTGTTCGCTGCGTTCAGCATTAGGCTCATATTTCTGATAAAGCTTCATGTAGTTCTTATATGCCATTTTATCTCCCTGCAAGTATTGATATGCAGGGGTCTTGGCGAGGGGAACAGTTCTGTAACCCTGCGAAGAAAGCTTATTAAACTGCAGATCAGAAATCTTTACTTTTTCAATAACATAATCGTATATCTCAGCCCCCATAAACCAGCTCTCCACCCAATCCGCATCAAGTGTAATTTCAGAGTCAGCAAGAACGCGTTCCTGCGTAGTTATAGAAGGTCTATAGTGTGGCAGACTACAATCGTTCTCCAATTCACCGTTATCCAGCATCGTGATATGCTTTCCGATAATATCAGCAATCTGCTCAGGCCGAATGGATGTCATGCAATCAGGCAGTCCACCCTTATAACATCTGCATTTCCATGCGTCAAAGGCCTTGGCGCACCAATGTCCGCATGCACCGGAAACCACTCTGTAATCCTCATTATAGCCATATACACTATCCGGCAGATTTCCGTAAAGAACAATATTGGCACCACTGTGCATCGCTCTGCGAAGATGTACCATTCCGCAGTCTCCGTCAATGTGGAGCACAGCATTTTTAAGCGTTACCTTTAGCTCAGGAATCGTCGTTTTGCCAAGCAAACACAGGTCAACACCCTCAATCGGTAAATTATTGTCTGCTTCGCCGAGCTGTACCAGTTTAATATTTGGGAAACGTTCGTGACAAACACGACATAACTCAGCATAATATTCGTTTGACCACTGCTTCGGTGCAAACTTCGTGTTGCAAGCAGAATCTACACCTTGCTGCAAGGTGATATATCTACAATTATCCAGACCTAATCCGGCTAATATCTCCGCTTCATTATCCACAGGAATTGAAAAACGAAAACGTTTTTCAATTCCGAACGAACCGTCGATATCTGCCACTTGTAAACGGTTTTGTTTTTTCGCAATAGCAAACATTTGTATATTGGGATCAAACATATTTGTATCTGGAGTCAATAAAAATTTTGTTCGGGAATCATTAGCAAAGTTCATCCACTTTTTAACAAGTGCATAAAGCGAACCTTTCTGATCCATCGTTTTCATTTTTATGTCGTCGCAATAGAGCACTAATGGAAACCAGTTCAAGTCAACAGAAAGATCATAATCATTTGCCACAAATTCTTTCCTTGGACCAAAATAAGACACAAAATATTGTTCTCCATAAAGCAAATTGCTCATTTCCTCTGAAAAAGAAAAAACAGAAATATCAACCAAGTTTGAAAATGCATCAAAGAAATATTGTATAAAATTCATCTCGATAATATATGTACCCATTCCGCCATTGAGACGAAACGCTACTTTAAGTTTATCTTCCATTATGAATTCCTTTCCTCTGTAATAACTCTCTCTACCGATTGCATTACCCTTTCAGGAATAATCGACAGCATGCACGGTGCATTATGGTATCCTCTAAGACATTTTTCCTGCCAGTTATTCACCGCCCATTCGCACCATGTATCGCAACCGTTTCCAACGATATTTTCGTTCTCGGAGTAACCAAAAAACGCAGAAGAAGTAGGCCCAAACATAACAACAGACTTTCCGCCTTTTAGTGCATGTCTAAGATGAACCATGCCGCCCTCGCCGTCAATATGTACCAGCGAATGTTTCAATAATACTTTTACTTGCTCAAGATTGGTCTTTCCGATAAGATCCAGGTCAATGCCTTCAAAAGTTTGACAACGCTCATAGGAGTGACCCAATTGCACTAAAACCATATCGGGATATGTCTTTTTCAGAAGCTTTACCAGGGTATTATAATAAAATTGTGGCCATAACTTTACAGAAGTTTTGGTGTAGTTGGTATCCACGCCTCTGTTTATAGTTATAAAGCGACGACTTTTCAGATTAAGGTCAGCTAAGAATTCGTATTCATCCTCCATAACCGGAATTTCGTATTCATATTCCTCTCGGACTCCAAAAAATCCATACACATCGGGTTGATGTATGCGTTTCTTACTGTTAATAATCGAAAGCACTGCGCTCTGCCCATCTGTAACTCCCGGATTTGTAAAAAAACGAGCATTTTCCGAACGAAAGCGTTCACAAAGATATATGTACTCGATTAGCTCCGGCATCATAAGTGACATTCTTTTCAAGTCTCTCTTTTTTACGTCCGGATATCGGCTTATTTTGATAAAAACATCGTATTCACGAAAACTGTCTTCATAACCCTGTCCAGGATAAATGTGATCGACTATATATCCGTCATACAGTATTACTTTTGCGGAATTGTAGCTATTCTGAATAAATGTATCTATTCTCAAATTTTCGTATCCATATTTTTGGCGGAATTTATATATATAATTTGCCGCCACCACTATGTCACCCAGTCCGCCGCCAAGCAGAAATCCCACATTAATCTGGGTATCAGACAAGTTTAGCGCATTGTTTTTTAGGTACGGCAAACGCTTCTCCGTTGTTCCGTTTTTTGATTTCGATTTTTCTGCCTTTATGTAACGATATCGTTCTCCAATTCGTATTAAAGTCTTTTTCACCGTATATTTGAATCCATTCTCACGATAACAAAAGCACCATCTGTGCCAATAGTCTTTTATTTTACTTATCACAATTCCCGCCCCTTCGTTCTTTATTCAACTAATATGTAACAATCTTGCTGACTATATCATAATCGCAGATGGTGCCATCGGTGTTTGACACTGCATAATGGCTTTCCAAGTTTGCCGTTTTGGGGTCGGACCTGAGAAAAAAAACATTGTTTTGATCAACATCGCCACTGTTTTTGCAGGAGAATCTGAGAACATACCACATATTCTCCTCTATTTCAACATCCCGGACAACAAAAGTAAAATAATCATTGTCTCTGAAATCATTAGGAGAACACTCTGTATATCCAACTACTTCCTCTGTATTCGCATCAACAATTTCCAAGCAAACCCTCTGACTGTAAGGATATCTTCTGTTCCACGTTACTGTTCTTACCGTTACACTGACCACGCTTGCAGATTTACCTTTGTAATACTGCTCAATAAAGCAACTGTCTGATATAGGCGTAGCCAAAGTCCCGTCATGCTCAATAGGAACGCTCACAAGGTTGGTTTTTGCAAGAACAACCAACATAGCTGTTGTAAACAACAATGGTGCCATCGCCCATACAATCGTTGCTATCCTTTGAGGAATATAACAAGTAAATTCCTGCTTCTGGCAGGGGTGTGCAACATACAACACCCATATCCCGCATATCAAAGCAATTCCGCCTACGACCGCATTGCATGACTGAAGTATAGGAAAAAAGCTGGAAAGCACTTCAAATAGCGATTGATTAAACGCTTCTCTGCATCCGACTGCTTCTTGAACGTAGCCAAATGTACTTGACAAGTTCAAACAAGCCTTGTCCCCACAAGCCACTACAGCCTTGCAGTATTCAAAAATACAAAACCCTACCAGACCGCCCGATACAGCCTTTTTGTTTTTTGTTATCAGCAGACTTATCGTCATGAAAGGAACGCAAGTAAAAAATCTGTAAAAATGCAACCAGCACAAAGTGCACATGGCAAGTGAAATAACAGCGAGAGAATAACAAAGATACTTGATTCTTTCGTCCTCATCTTTTCTCTTAATGAAAAACTGCGACAAATACACAAATGCTATGATAACTACAAACAGCGAAATTCCGCTATTACCTGCCGCAATTACAGTTCTTTCAAAGTACCAATCAAAATACCTGCTGTTATCAAACGCCATTGGCAGTGCACTCATTCGAATTATCAATACAAGACATACCACCGCTATTCGCCAGATGATTTCGACTAACTTTTCAATCAACGAAATATATATTAAAGCAACAAATAAAATCATTACCGGATTTATTACACAACACAACGACATCCAAATCAAAGAACGATTTTTTTTGCCGACAATGATGTCATATAGCCCCAGCAGCAGCAAGAATATATATATAATCTCATCCTGTGCCGAATAACCCACAGAAATAACAACCGTAGTAACCGAACCCCAGATAAGCAGACATGCAATAATTCCTTGATTTTTATCACCGCATATATGCTTCACAATTTTATAACAGACATATCCCGTTGCCACCACCAATATGACCAAAAACATCTTCGACCAAATATACATAGGCGCAGAAATAACAAAGTCAGTGTCAAAAATGTAATGAATTATAAGCAAGGGCAAATTCCATATCCCCCAGATTGCACATGTAATTTCGTGGTCAAAGAGGGTTCCGTGAGGAGCGTTCCAGAGATTCTGCGCCATTAACTCGTTAAAACCGGGAAACCCTCCTCGAAACAACGAATCATAAATTTCAAGGGACCAGGCAGTAAATGAGAGTCCATCGATATACCTAAAAACAGCACACGCCAAAAGAAGCCCAAACAAACTAAGCACACTTTCCGTTTTATGCCCGGATGCTATCTTTAACAAATCTTGCGCAGCACTTCTTACTGAATTAAATCTTCTATTTTCCCTGTCTTTCATTTACCGGTTATTTCCTCCCACGCAAACACTTGATTCAAATTAAGAGGATTACATCTGTCAAATACAATTTTAAGATGTTCCTTGGGAATGCCAAGTCCTGTTAATCCCTCAATATCCCGTGGTTTATCACCACAAGCATAACAAAAAACAGGTTCCAACTTGTAATCCTTTATTGCCTTTTTAAACATTTCCAGTTTGGGCTTGCGGCATTCGCAGTTTATCGCGTAGTCTTTTACCGTACCCTCTGCCAAATGCGGACAAAAGTAAAAAGCATCAATATGCGCACCATATTCACCCAGCAATTCATTTATTCGAGCATTCACCTTTTCCACAGCATCAACACCGAAATATCCTCTTGCGACTCCACTCTGATTTGAAATAACAATCACAAGGTATCCGGCATCATTCATCTTTTTTATTGCTTCTGCCGCTCCGACTAGAAGCTCTACTTCATCCGGATTTCCCACATAACCGGTATCAACATTTATGGTTCCGTCTCTGTCAAGAAAAAAAGCTTTATTCATGACATGCTCTCCAATCAATATATTTTATATCCCTTCAGCAGATAATTCTGAACGTAGTCCCTTACGCCTTCTTCAAGAGTATAAAACGGTTCAGTATAACCAACGCTTCTAAGTTTTTCCATGTTTGCCTCGGTAAAATACTGATACTTTTCTCTAAGCTTTTCAGGCATCTCCACAAACTTAATATTTTCAGGAATCCCCATCGCAATGAATGTGTTTTTACAAAGATCATAAAAACTTCGCGCCTTACCCGTACCGAGATTGAACAAACCGTTTATCTCCGGGTGCGTCATTACGAAAATCATTACCTTACACAAATCTTTGACATATACAAAATCACGAAGCTGCTTCCCATCCTCATAACCTTCTTTATAGGATTTGAACAATCCCATCTCTCCATTTTCCATAATCTTGTTAAACGAATGAAAGATGACGCTTGCCATTGACCCTTTGAAATATTCATTCGGACCGTAAACATTAAAGAATTTGAAGCCACAGTACTGTGCCGGAGTGGTAGTCTGTTTCTCGACCCACAAATCAAACAACTGCTTTGAATATCCGTATCCGTTAAGCGGACGTAGCTTTTTTATATCGCTCTTATCGTCAAACCCACACTCGCCAGCTCCATACGTAGCAGCACTGGAAGCATAATAAAAGCTTATCCTCTCATCAGTACAGAACTTCCACAGTGCTTTCGTAAAATTATAGTTATTCGCATAAAGGAAATCAAAATCCTGCTCCGTTGTTGCAGAGCAAGCTCCCATATGGAATATATGGCTGACTTTTCCGGAAAACTCCGGCAATCTTGTAAGAAACTCATTTCTGCTAATATATTCCGTATATTCCTTATTCACCAAATTACGCCATTTTTCAGTACTGCATATATTATCGACAATAATGATGTCCGTATATCCTGCGTCATTGAGTGTCCTGACAATACAACTTCCGATAAATCCTGCACCACCGGTCACAATAATACTCATGCGCTAGTCCTCCTTGTTCACCTCAAGAATTCTATTGATTATATTTGTGGTAGAAAGACTCTGTCTAAGTTCAATAAAGCACACTTCACCACCGTAGCTTTTTACAAAATCACCACCGGCAACTTCCTTGCCCTCCCAGTCCTTACCTTTTACAAGGACATCCGGCTTAATTGCATGAATCAATTTCTCCGGCGTATCCTCCTCAAACAACACAAGATAATCAACACAAGACAATGCCTCCAACAATGCAAGACGATTTTCCTGTGTTACAATCGGACGTTTTTCTCCTTTTATTCTTCGAATGGATTCATCACTGTTCACACCCACAAACAAAACATCGCCAAACTCTCTTGCTTGCATAAACGATGATATATGACCCGCATGTACAATATCAAAACAGCCGTTTGTAAATACAAGCCTCTTTCCTTGTTGGCGTAAGAATTCAGCCCGCTGCGCCACTGACTGCACCGAATGTATCTTAGAAACCGTTTTTGAGCCATCTGTAATCAATTCCTCTATTTCTGCAAAAGAAGTCACCGCAGCACCGAATTTTTGTACTACAATGGAGGCGGCAATATTAGAAATACGGCAACATTCATCATATGAAGCTCCGCAACCCAGACAAAGCGTAAATACAGATATGACGGTATCACCAGCACCAGTAACATCAGCTACCTGCTTTGCAAGAGCAGGATAATCCTTTTTTTCGCCGTTGCTGCCGTCAATAAGCGTTACTCCCTTTTCTGACCGTGTAACAAGAATAAATCTAATATTACAGTCATTGCAAAGCTCCTTGCCGGCAACTGCGATTTCCTCTTCTGTAGTAAGTGTTTTTCCAACTGCTTTCTGAAACTCCTTCATATTTGGAGTACAGACGGTTGCTCCACTGTATTTTCTATAATCCGTCCCTTTAGGATCAACTACCACCGGAATGCCAAGTGCTGTTGCTGCAGAAATAATTGTCTTCGCAGTAGCAATGGTAACTGCCCCCTTACCGTAATCAGATATAATCAGGGCGCTTGCCCCAGAAAGAATTTCGAATATAATACTCGACAACTTTTCAACAAAACAGACGGGAACTTCCTTCACTACCTCATTGTCATACCTAAGCATCTGCTGATTCTGTACGGTGACACGAGTCTTGATGCCGGTTATGACATCATCACTCTGTATCATACCGGAAACATCTGCACCACAACTCTTCAGGTTCTCAATAAGCCAGTTTCCGTCCGCATCGTGACTGATATAACCTACTGCAGCAACGTCCGCACCAAGTGCAGACAAATTGCGCACAACATTGCCTGCGCCCCCTAACTGTCTTGTATTGGATTTGATATGAACAATAGGTACGGGAGCTTCCGGAGAAATTCTTGAAACACTGCCGTCAAGATACTCGTCAATCATAAAATCGCCGAAAACAACTATTTTTTTACCGCAGAAATTACTGATATCAAAATCAATCCGAAGCATCGCTCAATTACCTTTCTTCAAAAAATACCGCTTCCAGCATAGAACTAAGTGCATGATAAATCGGAACCTGAAGTTCCTGTACCTTGAATGTTTCGTTTTCCGGAACGCATATCACAATATCCGCAAGCTCTCTGCACTTCCCTCCATTACTACCGGTCAGAGCAATGGACTTTATTCCCTTTGCTTTTGCTGTCATAAGCGCATAAACTATATTCTCAGAATTGCCCGAGGTTGAAATCGCCATAAACACATCGCCCTTATCGCCATATCCGTAAAGTAGCTGGGCAAATGAAACCGTCGAGTCAATATCATTTGCAATCGCGCTGGTCAGCGCAGACATTGAGGTAAGAGGGATCGCCGCAAGGGCTCCCTCTAACTTTGCCGCAAGTTCTTCACCGACTTTGCCAAAAACACCTGTCAGCTCCTTCTCAAACGCAGAACCTACTCTTCTATTAAATAGAAAAGATTTCATAAGCTCACTGACAATATGCTCCGAATCAGCTGCACTTCCACCGTTACCTGCAACCAACAACTTCCCGCCAGACTTATAACACTCTACCAAAGCCACGAAAGCTTTTTCAAAATCATCTTTGCAGGAAATAAGTTGCGGATATCTTTCAAATAATTCTCTCTTAAGATCCAATGAATTTTTTTCTTTCTTTTTCATCCAATGCTCTCTTTCAAAAAATCAAATCATACATTACCGGTATCATCAAGCAGACTTACTACGGCATCAAGAACCGTATGGGGAGAGATTTTTCTGATGCATTCTGCAGCAGAGCGGTGCTTGGTGCAGTTTGGGATGCTTTTTCCGCAGTTTTCGCAAACAATTTCGCCCTGTCCACATGCAATCGAAACACATCCTTTCGGCAGAGATGGATTGGGAAAAAACCTTTCACTCTGCCACATTCCGCAAATCACTACAAGCGGCACCCCACTATGCAGAGCCATATGAGCCCCCCCCGAATCATTTGTAAGTACCAAACAACAATCTTCCAACACTTTAAGTACTTCAGACACCGATCTGTTCCAGACTGATTCACACTCGATTCCTTTTAGCATATCGGTAAGCTTTATACAAACATCTTTGTCAGCTTTGCTTCCCATAATATAAAAGTAGTATTCTGCTTTTTCGGAAAGACGTTTTATCACCCACGCAAAGTTTTCCACCTGCCACATTTTTTCCTTGATGCTTGCTCCGGGAAATATCGCTATGTATTTTTTCTGTGTCTTTTTTGTGATGCAACGAGAATTCGGCAAAACTTTTTCATACATTAAGTAACAACCGCAAAGGAATTCTGTATATTTATCCCATTCCCATAACGCAGAAACCGGAACCAGCATGTCTGCTTTTTTATCAGATATACATCTTGGTGCAAACGAAACATTATCCAACGTCATATCCGGGAGGATATGCGTTTCAGCACATACTGCAAATGTATAAATATCATTTAGCGCATATTTACTAAACGGTGCTGCGAATGCATATTGGCACCTTATCTTTTTAAGGTTTCTTATATTTGGCAGCCTATAACAAATTCTATTATCAATAGAAATGACTTTTGCAAACACTCCGGTTTGCTTTGCGAAATCTTCAATCCCGACACCTTTTCTACAGACAAGCTCTACAGTATATCCATTCTTCAAAAGCAACTCCGCAGCACTGTAAAAAACAAAAAAATCACCCAGATTGCCGAGAAACACTACTGCAATACTGTTAGGAACAACCTCTCCGTTACATCTGCGAACAGGCAGAATACGTGGTAGAATTCTGTACACCACTGACGAAACAATCTTTTTCAACATAAACAGCAAGAGACAAACACCTCTCATTTGATAATTCACTCATTTTTTTCGCCGGTGGTGCAGTTACATTGTTGCCCCCCGTCGTTGTTATTTGGTTTAGTGGCTTTTTCCGTGCGCTCGCTTATTATGTAACGTGGTCTTGCCTTTGTTTCCATATATATCTTTCCAATATATTCTCCGATAACGCCGATGGAGATACACTGAACCCCGCTAAAAAAGCAAAGAATACATACGATAGAAGCCCAACCGTCCGTTGTATTTCCGAGAAACCGTTGTAACATTGCCCATACAACTCCTGCAAAGCTGAAAGCGGTAACAATCATTCCAAAAGCCAATATCATCTTTATTGGTCTTGTCGAAAGACTTGTAATACCGTCTACTGCCAAAGAAAGCATTTTATATAAGGAATAATGACTCTTTCCTTCAAGGCGTTTGCTACGCACATAGCCAACGCTGGTACTCTTAAAACCTATAAGCGGCACCATACCTCTGAGAAACAGATTCACCTCCTTGAATTTCGCCAACGCTTGAAGTGCCCTGCTGCTGATAAGACGGTAATCTGCATGGTTGTATATTACTTCTGTGCCCATAATTTTCATTAACCCATAAAACCCCTGCGCTGTTACACGTTTGAAAAATCCGTCTGATTTACGGTCAATGCGCACCCCATATACTATGTCACAACCACCGAAATACTCCTCAATCATTTTATCCATAGCATTGACATCGTCTTGACCATCGCAATCTATGCTTATTGTAATGTCACAAATATCCTTTGCCTCCATAAGCCCTGCCAGCACCGCATTCTGATGTCCCCGATTGCAGCTTAGGGAAATGCCGATAAAGTGTTCATCACTTTCCGAAAGCGAACTAATAATGTCCCATGTACAATCCTTGCTGCCATCATTTACCAGCATTATTTGACTGTCTAACGAAACAATCTTCTTGTCTATAAGGGAGTGCAACTTTTCAAGCAATATTTTAGATACTGTCGGAAGTACCCTCTCCTCATTATAGCAGGGCACAACAATAATAAGTCTTGGTGTCATAAGTCAACCTCTATTCTCTATAACAGCTATCTTTGTACATACCTTACCTTGACGGCCGTATCAATAACGACACAAAAAAACAGACGAAATCGACAATTTAAAGCCCCTCTGCTGTTTAAACTATCCATTGTATGACACACATTAACATAAAACGAAAAATGCTGTCAATTATTTGTGGGGCAACCAAAAGAAACGAAAAGAACTGTCGTTACAACCTTTATGTCACAACCACAAAGTTACATAGCAATCACTATAGGTTCACTAATTCGTCAAAGCCTTTAATAAACCAATCAGCGGATTCTGTTTTTTCCGCTTCCTGCATTACCGAGAACTCATCCTTTACTGCGCATACTTTCATCCCGGCTGCTTTTCCTGCAAGGATTCCCTGCATAATGTCTTCAAAGACCAGACAACGCTCCGGCACCACGCCAAGTTTTTCCGCTACCAAAAGATAGATATCCGGTGCCGGCTTGCCTTTTGCCACCTCGCAAGAAGTATGTAACTCATCAAAATACGCTGCAATTCCCAGACTTTCCAAAACCGCCAGCAAAAGCTCTTTTGAATTACTGGTTGCAATTCCGGTACGGATTCCCCGCTCTTTCAAGTACTGCAAGAACGCCAGAACACCCGGCTTCAACGGAACTTCATTGACATAAATATCATATGCCATCTGATTCCAGTCGTTCTTTATCACTTCCAACGGATCGCTCAATGCAAACCGCTCTTTGAAGTATACCGCTGTTTCGGAAAAACTCATCCCTTCGATGCAGTCCTGCAAATCTGCGGGAAGTGCATGTCCGTGGCGCGCAAGATAATCAATATCAATCTGTTTCCACATCCACATGGAATCAATCAAGGTTCCGTCGAGGTCAAATATAACTGCTTCAATGCCTTCCGTCAGCTCTGTAGCCGTTATCCTTTTTTCTTTTATATTCTGATTCCCTACTGTTTTCAAACTTTATCGTTCCTTTTATCTGTCTTGTTCCTCTGTTTCTTATCATTCACTGTTTACCACTTCTCTGATTGCTACATCAGTCGCCAGCCGGGCAGATAACGGTTCTTAAAATTTCCCTGACTGTACTTCCCCCAGCCCAGCGGGAATCCTTCTACCGTAACCAACACCCATCCGTCCTTACAGGGCTTCTTTATCTCAATTGACTCACACTTCAGGTACCGAATCACATCGGGGTCATCGGCGGTAAGCTCATAACAGTTCTCATATTCTCCTTTTTTCAAGGCACAAGCCAGCGCCTGACTCGGTTCAAAGCGTTTTTTCTTCATCTCACCAAGAAACAGCCCCGAACGCAACAGCCGGAGTCCCTTCGTATCTACACCCAGTTCTGGAAGCAGATACAGGCGTTCTTCCTTAATCTGCAGCCGTTCCCGCGGTATCTCCATCCGCAACGATGCCAAAAACTCCTCTGCCTCTTCTGAGAGCGCACAGTTTTTTCCTGTCATCCTTCCTGCCTTCTTACCGCTTATCGTTTCCTCTGCTGCGTCTTTTCGGAACAAAGCTATAAAATGCCCTTCTCCTGCTATCTTATGCGGCCATAAACGTATGGTCTTC
This sequence comes from Lachnospiraceae bacterium, assembly GCA_045533585.1. Classification (GTDB taxonomy): domain Bacteria; phylum Bacillota; class Clostridia; order Lachnospirales; family Lachnospiraceae; genus SZUA-448. The sequence continues at coordinate 17,524 of JAZSIB010000050.1, forward strand.
TTCAGTTCTTCACTGCCGTTCTCTATCCATTCCGGATGCCCACAGTCAAAGCCTGTATAATCACATTTTCTGCGTTTGAGCAATACTTCTGCCGTGCCACTTACTGTAACAATGCCCTGACTTGTTGCATTCGCCGGTAATGCCTCTACCAACTGCATCTCAGGAAATGCATCCAACACCTCCTGTACCGAACCTTCGTTTTCCTCCGGCGAAAAGGTACAAGTCGAGTAGAGCAGATACCCTCCGGGCTTCAGCATCTCTACTGCCTGCGGCAATATCTCCTGCTGCAACTTATGATAGTATTCTGTTCCGTACTGCTCCCAGTTCTTTATGATAGCCGGGCTCTTACGGAACATACCCTCCCCTGAACAGGGAGCATCCACCAGAATTTTGTCAAAATATCCTCTGAAATACTCTGTTAACTTACCCGGTGCCTCACTTACAACCAGGATATTACGCGCTCCGAACAATTCCAGATTCTTGAGTAACGCCTTTGCGCGGGAATTACTGATATCATTCGATACTAAAACACCTTCTCCCTGCAGACGTGCTGCCAGTTCCGTACTTTTCCCTCCCGGTGCAGCGCATAAGTCAAGCACCCGGTCTCCCGGCTCAATTGGAAGAAGACTTGCCGGTGTCATAGCACTTGGTTCCTGCAGATAATACAGTCCGGCATAATAATACGGATGCACTGCCGGGCGCTCATCTTCATAGATATATCCGTTTGGCACCCACGGAACTTCCTGCAAGCCGAACGGCGACATGCGTTCAAACTCCACCGGTGACAACTTACCGGTATTCACACGCAGACCATTACGGCTTTTTTCTTGAAACGATTGCAGGTACGCCTCATATTCGTCACCCAATTGCTCTTTTATTCTGTACTTAAAGCTTTCCGGCAATTCCACCATCGCTTATCCTGTCTCCGTTCTCTCTCAAAATCAATCCTGTTCAAAATCCGGCTTACTAATTAATGCCAATTCTAACTCTAACTTATCATAAAAACTGCGCAATTTTACCAGCTCACCTTCTTCATAGATATCCATAAACTGTTTTTGGAATGCCGATACAACACTTGGTTGCGAGGTCTTTTTCAAAGTCTGCAACCCCTGCATAATCTGCGCCACCAATTCCGATCTCTCATCAAATTCTTTTTGTCCGTCTACGATAGCCACTCTTACCTGTGACATCTCTTCGTCCAGCTTCGCTACCGCCTCTGCAGCCTCATATAGCAGTCGGTTGCTGCTCTCGTTAGTCATCCCAAGCTTATACTTATACTGTAGCGAATGCTCAATCGTCGCCCAGAAATTCATACCCATCGTGCGTATCTGAATCTCTACCGTCAGTTCCTTCGGACCGTTTAAGGTCTCCACATGATACAGTACATTCATATGGTAACTGCGATATCCGCTTTTTTTCGGATTTTTCACATAATCACGCTTACTGGTGATAATCATATCGTCACGCCTTTTAATCAGCTCCAGCACTTTATAGATATCATCCACGAACTGGCATATGATACGAATCCCCGCAATATCATCAATCTTTTCTTCTACTTCATCCAGACCGATTCCTTTTTTCCTGGCCTTATCCATAATACTGGAAATGCCCTTTACTCTTCCCTCTACCCGCTCAATCGGCGAATACCTTCCACGGTTGCGATATGCCTTAATGATATGATTAAACTTTACCACCAGCTCATCGACAGCCAGCGCATACGGCTCCAGTATTTCGTTCCACTGTTGTACTTCCATTTAACATCCCTCTCCAAAAATAACAGAAAAAGAGCTGCTGTCCTTGCCAGCAGCTCTAAAGAATTATACTCGCTTCATGTACTCGCCGGTACGTGTATCAATGGAAATCTTATCTCCAAGTTCTACAAACAACGGTACATATACAGTTGCTCCGGTCTCTACAACTGCCGGCTTGGTTGCACCGGTAGCGGTATCACCCTTGAAGCCCGGCTCTGTCTCGGTAATAACGAGCTCTACGAACAACGGCGGCAAGTCGGAGGCCAAGCGGTCTTAGGAAGACAAATGTCTTAGCCACCTCCTTGGCTCACAGAACGACATGGCTACGATCCGACTTCCGGTCTCTACAACAGCCGGCTTGGTTGCGCCGATAGCGGAATCACCCTTGAAGCCCGGCTCGGTCTCGGTACTGACGCCCACTACGAACAACGGCGGC
>JAZSIB010000085.1:0-5108 GCA_045533585.1 Lachnospiraceae bacterium
AGATGGCGGTTGAGCATTTTGCAATTGTAAATTTTGTTTGCTTACCATACGATGAATTTCAGGAGAAGAAGTCCTGGTACCCGTATTTCAAGAATATCGACACGGAAGGTGAAGTTTTGTATGGATAAGGAACAATGGGACTCCTTAGCGGTAATTCGTATGGAACGTGCAAAGGAACTACTGGCAGAATCTCAAGAGTTATTGGAGAAGAATTCTTACAAATCTGCTATCAATAGAGCGTTCTATGCAATAGAAAAATGCGTAAAAGCATTACTTGCAACAGAGCAAGTAGAAGTATTAACACATAATGGTGCTATGAAAATGCTTAATATGAAATTTATTCATAGTGGGGATGGAAGCTTTACTGCTGAAGATTATCGTAAAATTGCAAAAGCAGAACAGATTCGAAACGCTTCCGATTATGATGACTTTTATATTGCCAGTAAGGAAGAGACACGCCAGCTGGTAGAGAATGCTCTGTATTTTGTTGAGAAAGTAGAGAAGTTTTTAAGCAAGAAGTAGAGTGAATAAAACCTCCAAGTCAGACAGTTGATTTGGAGGCTTTTTAGGGGGTAAGGCAAAAGTGATGAATGAAGAAAACATCATCAAACTTTGTATAGAATGTTTCGCGGAGCAACCAAAGAACCTCTCACGTTGTGTAGTGGGACAGGGAAACTATGTGTATATTGTTGAGCTGTCCAACAGGAAGGTTGTAGTCAGGTGCAGTGAGGAGACAGATGCATATAAGGATACAATTTATTGGCTCGAACGTCTGGAAACGCTTGATATTCCGGTACCGCGTGTACTTGGGAAGGGAATCCATGAAGGGTATACTTATGTAATCCTAACTTACTTTGAAGGACAGGACATCGGGATTGTTTATACCGAGTTGACTACAGAAGAGAAGAGGGAAATCGCAAAAACAGTTGTAGATATCCAGAATAAAGTGGCTCTGTTACCGCTCGTAGACATCCCAGCGGACTGGACGTGGAAGGAGTTCTTTGTGGACGATATGCTAGCTCGCGCAAAGGAACGTATTATCACGAACGGATATTTTGACCCGGAAAAGGTGGAACGTCTGATACAGGCAGCAGAAGAGCTGGAAACGTATTTTGCCGGGATTCAACCACTTGCGTATTTGGATGATATCAGTACGAAGAATCTCTTGATCCATGAGGGCAGGGTGAGCGGCGTAATTGACATTGACTGGATTGGTGTAGGCGATAAGCTGACCTATGTGGCAATGACCCATATGGCACTTCTGAATATGGGATATGATACTGATTATGTTACATATCTGTTGGATGCAATGCAGGTGACCGAAGAAGAGAAAAAGGCATTTTCATTCTATACTTTGTTGTACTGCGTGGACTTCATGGGAGAACGCGGGATGTGGTTTATGGACAAGCAGGTGCCGGTAAGTGAAGAAATTGTGGAAATGATGAATGGGATATATGATAGGCTGTGGGAGGAGTACCAAGCTGGAATTACAAAAAGCCAAGGTCGAAGATAATCGACTTTGGCTTTTGAATCAGATGGAAAATATTTTTACTTCATCTTGTGTGAGATCAACAAGTTTCTTGCCACTCTTTCTTGCATATCTTGAAAACTCAAGCAAATTGACATGGCAAGAAGGTACATTGACATATGGATTAGGTTGTTTATAGTAATCTTGATTAGGAATTGCATTTTCCATGAATTTAGGTTTCGATTCTTGTTTTGGTGCTGTCATAGAATCCCTCCTATCTATAACTATATTATATCGTATTCTTATTGTTTTCTCAATCACTATACGAATTTTGAGGCCGGAAATGGTTCCCGACGCACTCTGAAAAGAGTACCTGAGATGATGGATACACCGCCCATCCAAAATAATTGTGCTTTATTTTTTTTCTCCGTGTTTCCGATACCCACTTGGTGTCATCCCATAGAACTGCCGGAACGCATTGGTAAAATGCTCGGCAGAAGAGTAGCCCAATTCGTCGGCAATCCCTGCGATGCTTTTGTTGCTTTCATTCAAAAGCAGGCAGGCAGCAGACATGCGGGCTTCTGTTCGTTTTTGAAGAAATGTCTTGTCGCAATGCTTTTGCAAGAGACGTTCGGTCTGGCGTTTTCCTAAGTTTACCTGCTTAGCAAGAGTATCCAGAGTCAGATCACGGTAGTCATAGAGGAACGCCTCTTCGATGATTAGGTAAGTCAGATCATTTTTTCTTGTGGCATTAGGCACGAGTGCATTTTCTCTGATATCATCACGCTCATAGTGACGAACGACCAACAGAAGCAACTGCTGTAACAGCGCTTGCAGCATAAGTTCAGAGTCAGCGTTCGGGGATTCGAGTTCTACGAAAATCTGCTTCATCAGCTCGTGAATGCTCTGGTCTGCCATACCGAGCCAGAAGAGGTGCTTCAAAAAGCTTGAAACGAAGGGGGCTGTCCGATCTTTTCCGCTTGTCTCAATCTGAAAATAGATGCAATATTCCGTCATCGGGTCAGAGGCGAGCGATACCTGCTCGTGTGCAATGCCGGGGCCTGTCATGAAGAGCATTCCGGGTGTAATGCGGTATTCGGTTTCGTCTGCAATCAGCGTTCCATAGCCATAAGAAATATAATGTAGCTCGTAACTGCTCTTGCTGTGACTGTGTTTCGGGATGGGACGAGTCAGCTTCTCCAGACAGATGCTTAAAATGGTGAAGTTGATGCAGTTGATGGAAAAGTGCAGGTTCAGGTCGCGGTATTTCATAGAGCTCTCCGTAAGTTTACTTATGAGATAAACGTAACACAGGGAATCAGTACCGTCAAGATAAAATCTGCAAAAACACGACATGACATGTAAGAAATCGTCATGTTAGGGTCTGTGCGATTTTTGTGGTTTCGGTATAATTATGATTATAGAGAAGCATTGCGCCGATTTGGCAGCGAATGGAGGAAAAGATGATCGTTAAGGGTACCTATTTTCAGAATGATGCAGAGCAGCCGTTGGTATACGGTGATGTAGAGATTATGAATGTAAAGCGCAGGAGATTGCGCGGAGAAGAAGAGAAGGAAGCGGTGTTGTGTGAGCCGGTTATGGTAGGCTTCTGTGGTACGGACAATGAGTTGATGCATATGGGCAGCGAAGGCCGTTTGACGGCGAAGTTTCCGGAGGGGACGAACCGCTTAATTAACGGTCATGAGGGTATCGTGTGGGTACCGTCAGAGAACCGTTTTGCGATAGTCCTGATTCGCGGTGGCAACAGCTACGACCCAACGCGATACACCGAAGAGGAGACGTATTTTGAATATGGCTGTGACCAAGCGGATGGCTTGTTCTGCGACAAGCAGTATTTCCATCCAGATATGCTGCTGCCGATTCCGGACGGCTATGTGAAGGATGGAAAGCTGGACCTTTCTTTTGCGAAGAAGATGGTATTCCCGGACCCGTTTGCCTGCATGCTGTTCCAGTTAGAGCGTATGGAAGACCTCGGAAGTGCGCACAACTTCCGTGTGGCAATGAGAAAATACAAATGCGATGAAGCGAAGGCGAGAAAGATTGCCGAAGAAGAAATCTTCGACCGCACGGTAATCTTCGGCCTTGGAACCACCGGTATGTTTATCGGTGACCTGATTCTTCGTAAGCATAAGAACGCCAAGGTGTTGTTCGTGGCACGAAGCAGTGCAGAGTCACAGAAAGTGAAGTTTGCCTGCGAGCTGACGAATGCGGAATATCTTCAGAACACCTTCGAGTCCGAAGAAGAGCTTGCAAAGGCAATCATTGAGAAGATGGGCGGCCGCGCAACGACCTTTATCGGTGTGAGCGGAAGCAATGTAGAGCACAGAATCGCATTTGAACACAAGGTGCTCGGCTGCAACGGTATCTATAACAGTTTCTCCTTAGGACCGAAGGTAACTTACGATACGATGCCGTTCGGCTTCGAGAATCATCTGATTTTCGGTTCCATTAACTTCCGTCAGGATCATATGGAAGAAGCGATTGAGCTTCTGGCACAGAGCCGTTATGATGAAATCGTGGAGCTGATTGATAAGGAAGAGTTTATCAAGGACCCAATGGGAGCGTACCGCGACAAGATTTACAGCAAGAATGCACCGATGAAGACAGCGGTAATCTGGAATGAGAAATACGTGGAATTGTAATAAGTTGCAGGAAAGCATGACAAAAACATATGCTGTATCGTGAGGGTAACAATGATATCAGAATTCGGTTAGCATTGAGCGAGAAAAAATTGTTATGTATCAGGTGCAGGATGAAAAAAGAAAGGAAATAAAATGAAAACTGTATTAATAGAAAAACCATTTGAAATCGCCGTGACCGACACCGAGATGCCGGTTGCAAAGGAAGGCGAAGCCATCTTAAAAGTATTATACTGCGGCATCTGTGGCGCTGATGTAGCAAGCTACACCGGCAACCAGCCGTTTACGACCTATCCGCGTATTCCGGGACATGAATTCAGCGCGCAGATTGTATCTATCCCGGAGAATGACAAGGGATTGAAGGTGGGAGATATCGTAACTGCGAACCCGTATTTTAACTGTGGCGAATGTTACTCTTGTCAGAGAGGCTTTGTAAACTGCTGTACCGACAATCAGACGATGGGCGTACAGCGTGACGGAAGTTTCCGCGAATATATCGCAATGCCGGTTGAGAGAATCTATGATGGCAAAGGCTTGTCTGCGAAGGAGCTTGCACTGGTTGAGCCGTTTACCATCAGTTATCATGCATTGCACCGCGCAGCAGTGAAGCCGGGCGATAAGGTGCTGGTAGTCGGCGCAGGTCCGATTGGTCTGTTTGCGTTGATTTCTGCCAAGGCACAGGGGGCAGATGTTTATGTGGCTGACGTGCTGGACGGGAGACTTGAGAAGGCAACGCACTTCGGTGCAGACGGCGTGATTAACTCTGCAAAGTCTGACATCGTCGAGGAAGCGATGCGCATCACGAACGGCAACGGCTTTGATGTATGTGTGGAGGCATGCGGACAGTCTGTAACCTTCCTGAACTGTATTGATTGTGCGGCATTTGCTGCAAATATTATCTTAATCGGAAACGGTAAGAAGGAGACAACCTTCCTACATTCTATCCTCTTGAAGAAAGAGCTGAATGTGTTCGGAAGCCG
>JAZSIB010000105.1:0-4937 GCA_045533585.1 Lachnospiraceae bacterium
GCCTCAACCCTTTTCTTCGCATATTCGTATGTGCTAGTTGTTCGAAAGACCGTACTTACGATTGAACTTATCGATTGCACCACGTGCAGCTACGCTCTTCTGCTGACCGGTATAGAAAGAATGGCACTTGGAGCAGATTTCTACGTGAATCTCACTCTTCGTGGAACCGGTTACGAATTCGTTACCACAGTTACAGGTAACCTTTGCCTGATAGTACTTCGGTTGGATTGCTTCCTTCATGATTTCACCTCACATATATAATCGAATCATTGTTTGAGCCGCCGATTTCTGACCGGCATTCTCTATCAATTCGGCTAGCTGATGAAATCACTTTCATCGAAACTGCCATAATTTCTCATACTGTCTGTTCTAAAACCCACAACAGCTTTGTGATTATATCATAGGAAAGAAATAAATGCAAGCGGTATTTTCTCATTCTTCCCTAAGATATATCTGAAAAATTATGCTTAAGTACACTTCGTCATCTCCCCATTCCATGTGATTACTATTAAACGGTACTCGTATCTTATCACCACATTGAAATCGGGAAGAATCAAATTTTTTCCATCCCTGCAAAGGGAGCTTTACTCTTTCCACTTCATCCCACTCCCATTCTGTAGGTTTCACATATAAATATTCTTCTGTAACTTCTATAATCTCTCCATTGAAATAATCTATATCTCCGTTTACATCAGCTTCCGTTTCATAATTATCCGCTACAGGAGAAACATGAGCCATCCGATACAAATAAATAATCCCTACAGAGAACATAAGAACGAAAGCGATAAATGCGACCCGCTTTATAAGTTTTTTCATCTTTTCAGAACACATGCTCATAACCTCCTTGCATTCATTTGTTTGGTTTATTTTGATAAGCCAAATCATTTATATTATACCAGCTTCGTCTTCCGTACCAGCTCGATAAACTCCTCGTTTGTCTTCGTCTGCGCAAACATGCCAATAATACGTTCTACGGCATCATCCGAGCGGATGCTGTTCAGTGCGCGACGCATCAGGAAATTTGCTTCCATCTCCTTCTGCGTTAACAGCAGGTCATCACGACGGGTACTGGATTTCGGAAGGTCGATTGCCGGGAAGATGCGCTTCTCGGATAGGCTCCGGTCAAGCACAAGCTCCATATTGCCGGTACCCTTGAATTCCTCGAATACCACGTCATCCATACGGCTTCCGGTCTCCACGAGTGCCGTTGCCAGTATCGTAAGGCTGCCTCCCTCACGCATTTTTCGCGCTGCACCGAAGAAACGCTTCGGCATATGGAGTGCTGCCGGGTCAAGACCGCCGGAGAGGGTTCTTCCGCTTGCCTGTACGGTCAGGTTGTACGCACGCGCAAGACGGGTAATACTGTCGAGCAGGATAACGACGTCCTCCTTGTGCTCCACGAGACGCTTTGCACGCTCGATGACCATCTCAGATACACGCTTATGGTTCTCCGGAAGCTCATCAAAGGTCGAATAAATTACCTCAACCTTATCGCCCTCGATGGACTCCTTCATATCGGTTACCTCCTCCGGACGTTCATCAATCAGAAGCACCAGAAGGTGCATGTCCGGGTGATTCTGCGTAATCGCTCTTGCTATCTGCTTCAAAAGTGTGGTCTTACCAGCCTTTGGCTGGGATACGATCATACCACGCTGACCCTTGCCGATGGGTGATACGATATCCACCATACGCATCGAGATACCGCAGCCCGGTGTCTCCAGATGAATGCGCTCATTCGGGAAGATGGGCGTCAGGTCTTCGAACTTCGGACGTTTAATCGTATCAGCAACACTGTAACCGTTCACGCTCTGTACGTAGAGAAGTGCACCGAACTTCTCGCCTTGATTTACCTTCACATTGCCGCGGATGATATCGCCGGTCTTTAAGTTCAGACGACGCACCTGCGTCGGTGCCACGTACACATCGTTCTCCCCCGGAAGATAGTTGTCACAGCGGATGAATCCGTATCCGTCCGGCATAATCTCAAGGATACCTTCCTTCACCAGCCCGCTATCCAGATGACTCGTATCCGGTCTGCGCTCCGGACGGTTGCTGTGCTCTGCCTGCTTGGTTTCTGCTTGCTCGGGCTCTGTCGCCGATGCAGGCGCAGTTTTCTCTTTTTCTGCATCCACTTTCTTTTTTTCAACCGGTTGCAGCGTTTTCTTCTCTGTTTCTTCTTCCGTCGCAACCATCTTTTTTGTAGTCAGTTCCTTTTTGGTTACCGCCTCACCTTTCGCTGAGCTTTCCTCCAACAGAGCAATCAACTCTGCCTTCTTAATTGCCGCCGGGAACTGCAGTCCCGCTTCTTTTGCTGCTGCCTTTAACTGTGCCAGTTTCATCTTTTCGTATTCGTTTACCATAAATCCTCCTAAAATACAGTAAAAATTATAATAACTCTCTTACAATCCATATTCCTTTTGGTATATCCGTTTTAAATAATTTTTCTTAAACTCACTTTCTTTCCCCCAAAACTCTAACTCATGTTTTGAAATCATTTTACTTTCCATTTTCAAACGCTCAAGTTCTAATGTACAGATCAGATCCGCAACCTGAAATAACCGGTAGTCAGATGGAATCACCCTTCTAAACTCTACTTTCGGAAGCAGTGCATTCAATACCAAGGAAAGAATCCTTGTAAGTTCAATCTGTCCATTGTCGTAATATACTTTTATTTTGTCATAAGTAAGGAAATCAGTATAGTTTTCGCGAATGAAAGAAGCGAGTTGTTTTGATAATTTTCCGGATAATTCTTTCATAGACAAAAAATCTCCAAAAAAAATGGCAGGGAACTTCCCTGCCGGCAGATGGACCAGGGTCTTTCGACCAGCCCAAACAGCACTGCTGTTAATATATTATATGCACATTATAAAGGAAGTATGCCTTTTAGTCAATAAAAATATTATATTTTCTACACGTGGGATTGTTTATCTTGAGGTGAAAAAAGAACAAAATGACTGCAAACAGAAAATATCAGAATGACATAGCAATTCTGTCTGCTTTATGGTATCATTCATATGATAATGATATACCATACGGAGGAATCCATGTCAACCGAAACAAAACAACTTTATAAGTTAATCATATTATATCTTCTTGACCACGTAGAATACCCGCTCTCCAACAGCCGTCTGACCGAGTTTTTCGGTGAGAAGCAGTACGCCCCTTACTTCAACGTACAGCAGGCTCTTGCAGAACTGGTAGAGGATAACTATGTTGCTGCCGACAAAACCCGTAACACCACCCGCTACAGCATCACCCCGTCCGGCAACCAGACCCTTACCCTGTTTATCAAAGACATCTCCCCGGATATCTGCAATGATATTAAGGATTACCTGAGAGAAAACAGCATCTCCATCCGCGAAGATGCCGCCTATCCCGCAGACTATACCCCGCTCGAGAATGGTGAATTCAAAGTACGTCTGCGCATCTTAGAACGCAACCAGCCCATCTTCGAACTGCACCTTTACGTTCCGACAAAAGAAGCTGCAGAACGTGTCTGCAGCAACTGGGATAAAAAGAACGCGGATATTTACCGTTACACAGTAGAGAATCTGTTACCGGAAAACTTGTAATAGTATTCCGGTCCAGAGAGCCGGGATGTGCTTGTAATTCATTATCTGTGACTGTAGAGTGACGCCGCCCCTTATATCGTGGCGAACTTGTGAGCCAGGATATTAGTGGCGCTGCGTCACGGCCCAAATGCAAATGTGTCACAGCTATGAATTGCCATGACACAGACTTCGACAACGAACTAATCACCGCTTCTGCATCTGCTGCGCCCTTGCAATCTCCGCCATCGTCTGCTCCACCTGCGCACGGATAAACTCTCTATCCTTTTCATTCGGCAGGAAATACAGATACGATTCCAGCACGAGCTGCGGCGGCAGCCCTCTTCCTACAATCTTAAAGTTCACATAACCGCGGTCGATATACGCTCCGATTTGCTCATTCGAGATAAACGCCGGCCGGTCCATACACTCCTTGAACACGCGCGGTGTTGACTTGTTCGGACACTTAAAATCCGAACGCAGCTCGAACTCCAGCTGTGACTGCGATTCGCTCCGATAATGCTCCTTGCGCATTTTACAGCCCGGATAACAAATCTCGTTCACCAGTATCTCCAGCTTATCTGCATAAGGCTCTAACTCCTTCAGTACAGCTTCATCGTGATTCAGATCATAATCCAGTACCACCAGATGATAATCCTTCGTAAGCTCATCCTTCAGGGAATCCATATCTGTCATACGCTTTGTCGTTGACGAGATAATCGGGAAGTTCGGATACTCCTTGCGGATATAATTCTCCAACACTTCCGTATTCGCCAGCACCTGATTCAGCCCGTTATCCGCAACACGCATAATCATATTGCAGTAGGTATCGCTCAGATGCTTCTCTTCCAGCAACGAATTCGTCCATGTAAAACGCACGGGTACATTCTTTTCGTTGTACGTCTTAATAATACGTTCAATATCTGCCTTCGGGGTAATCCCGAACACTGCTCTGCCACCGTTCCAGATAGCTCCCGGAAAGGTTCCGTACACAGAACCGATGCGGTATCCCGGACGGAATTTTTCCGGATAATCATGCATCAGATTGATAAATATCTGATTCAGAAAGCGGAACGCACAAAATCCCGGAAGATGCCAATATACTAATTTTTCTTCGTTCTGTTTCACTTCATTAAATTCCTTCATCTTATTGCTCTTTTTTTGCTGACTGTCTCCAACGCAAAGTGCATATCCTTGTCTTTTCCAAAACTAGCGAAATAACACCTAAGCATACACCGTACACCCATCAGCAATGAAACTTTACGGCCATACACCCGGGCGCGGCTTGTGCACGGTAATAATGCCGTTGCCCACCAGATTGTTGAGAATCAGGAGTCTCAATTCTCCCATACGCTCCGGCTTCGCCATATAGTGACAATAGGAAGTCGG
>JAZSIB010000143.1:0-2248 GCA_045533585.1 Lachnospiraceae bacterium
TGTCACGCTCGCCGCGCATACCGATGGTAATCATGGTCTCGTATTTTCTGTTGCGCGCAAGTGCTTCATCCCAGTAGCGCAGAAGTCCTTCGCGGTTTGTATAGAAATTCCATTCGTTGCCGTATACGGTATCCACGCCGCGGACCTTGTCCCATTCTTCACTGGCGCGGCAACACGGCTCGTGGTGGGATTCGCCCATGACAACGCCGTAGATGTCGGCAAGCTCTACGTTGCCGAGTCCCGGTCCGTCCAGCGGGAAGGATGCTGACCACATGGCAGGCCACAGGTAATTGCCCTTCATACGGAGCAGGAGCTGGAACATCTTATCGTACATTTGTGCATTGAAATCTCCGAACATGCCGCAGGTCCAGGAACCGAAAGACGGCCATTCGTCGTTGATAAAGAAGCCACGGTAACGGACAGAGGGTTCTTTGGAGATAAAGTTCAGGCATTCAGTCGGAAGACTGAGCTCGGGGCGGGTTTCCGGTTTCACGTCTGCCCACCAGATCCACGGAGAAACGCCGAATAATTCGGACAGCTTAAAGATGCCGTAGATGGTGCCGCGCTTGTCACTTCCTGCGATAACGAGGGCTTCGTCGATGCCGGGAGCGGGTGCGGTGAGCGTGGTCATTCGGTAGACTTCGCGTTTGCCGGACACACCGTCTGCAATCTGAGGAGAGGATACACAGAGACTGTCGAGCAGGGAACTGTGTCCTAAGGTTCCGACAATGACAACACGGACTTTACCGTCAGGACCGGCAGCAAGACCGGCAGGGAGGGCGGTGACCGCATTGCATGGGAAAAGAACAGGGCATGTGCCGCTTACTGCTTCAAAATCTTCCGTATGTACCGCGGCGATGCGTTTTACACCTTCATAATCATCTTCGGATACAAGATAAGTTACGGCAGAAGTGCCGTTAGAAAATATAAATAAATCTGTTTGCATAATAACCTCGATTCTGCCTGTGGCAAAGAATGTAAGTATTTACTATAACACTAATTATAGGGGATAAAGGAAAGAACAGCAAGCAAAATATAGGGAAGAAAAGCAAATCGTGAAGGATAAGATGCTTGCATTTATTATCAAATGTTATATAATATTTATAAACGTTCTAAGAATGGATACGGGGTAGGGGAAAGTGTTCTCAGAATGGAGGAAATATATGAAAAAACGAGTATGTTTGTTGTTTGTATATATCGGCGTTATGGTGGTGTTTCTGGCAGGCTGTAAGAAGATTACGTTTGGCAAGAACGGAGAGATTTTGCCGACGACACCGCCGTCTGTGGGACAAAACGAAAAAGATCCGCAGGAAGGCCTGAAACCGGAGACGAACGAACCGGCAGTATCGGATAAAGTGGAAGATATAACACCGGGACTTTTGCCGGAACATGAGAAGGAACCGTCTGCAGATTCACCGACGGCAACTCCGTCCGGGGCAGAACCTTCGACAGATAATTCGTCTTCGACGGATTTGCCAACGGAAGCACCGTCACCGACTGCAACGCCGTCACCGACGCCGGTTCCGCTTACGGTTGAAGAAGCGAAGGAATTATTGCTTACGAAGATTGGTCATGCATATGAGGCAGAGAAGGAGGACAGTGCTGAGCTTTCCGGAACCGGGTATTTTCTGTTCCGCGTGAGTGATGAAGAACGGAGCTACGAACCGTTGCTTGCAGTGAATGCAGTGACAAAGGAGATTTTTTATTTTTATTCCCGTGATGAGATTGTTGAGCTTGTGGATTTTCCTCCGGATAATGTCGAAGGTGTCGGAGGGGAGGAAACCTCCGGTGAGGATGACGGATTCTCTTCTGAGGATGCGGTTGCACTGCTGAAGGGTATCAGCGCAGCAGACTTAGGACTTCCGGCGGCTCTGTCCGAGTATACGATACTGGTGGATGAGTGGACGACGATGGTATACGGACAGGAATGCTATTGCATCAATGCATATGCAGAGCTGGAGAATCGGAAACAACTGATGGGTGTGTATTTTGTTGCTGTTGACGGCAGCACGGCATTCCGAAGTGACATGGGAGATTTTGTTTTGATACATTGATAGTAATCTGCAGAATGGTTCAGAGAAGGGCGGTTCTGCAGAGCCGATAGATTAGTTACCGGGAAAAGTGGTGAAACAGTGAAGCAAAAGATTGAGCAGCTGGCGAAGGGGAATTTTGAGTATCAGTTACCGGAGATTCTCTTGTCTGAAGAAAAGCTTCAGATCGCGGCAGTAGCGGGTGACACGTATCGTGG
>JAZSIB010000217.1:0-7205 GCA_045533585.1 Lachnospiraceae bacterium
CAGCGGCGGATGCGCGCGTGCGGATTCCGATGGCAGGTGAACTGGAGTCCCTGAACGCTGCAGTGGCAGCAGCGATATTGATGTATCATACAAGAAGTTGCGAGTGAGTGCGGTAGAGGAAGGAATTTGATTTTGTTAAAAGAAGTTGGTTACGGGGCGTTATGCTTCCATCCGACTTCTTTTTATATTTGTCGCGTTTGAATTTGCACGATGCCGTCGCAGACTTGCGAATGCGAGCGGTTGCAGTCGGTAAAATGCGAACGCTTTTTCTATGCAAGGCGGCTTGTCCACGGTATAATATTGGTAACAAATGGAAAACAGGAGGCGGATAGAAACGCACTCAGAATGGAGGAAAAATTGTGAATGAGCTGATGATTACATTATTAGAAAACAACTGGTTTTTATATGCGGCGTGTGGTGCTGCCGGTACGGGTGGTCTGATACAGATAGTGCTTACCATTATCTATAATCGGAGCCTGAATGCGTCCGATAGGATGCGGAATACGAAAGTAGTGTGGCTGCGTCAGATGAAGACGCGGTATGAAAGCGGATATGAATGGAACAACCGGATTCGAAATGTTGAATTGTTTGTGGATAAAAATATGGGACGTAGAAAATGGCTGGGTATCTATCTGAAAACATGGGAAGAGTTTGGGAAGATGATGCTGCCATTGACGCTTGTATTCGCACTTCTTGGTGCCGTGTGTGCCGGTACATATACTGAGGATAGAACGCTGGCGGTTTCGTTTCTTGCCGTAGGAACGGTACTGGCTGTACTGCTGCGGGGAATCGCAGTGTTGGCAAATCTCAAAGAAAAGCAGAATCTTCTCCGGACCAATCTATGTGATTATTTTGAGAATACCCTGCGCGCAGAAGCAGGGAACCGGCGGAGAGAAAGAAAAGAGCAGGAAGAGTATTTTGAAATACAGAAGAAGCAGGAAGAGATTGCCTGTACGCTGTCTGACGCTGACGGAGGAAATGAGATAGCGGAACCAACGACAGGGGAAAGCGGTGAGCGTCAAAGTGTAAGTACAGAGGAAAGTGCAGTTGTACAATCACAGCAAAAAGCGGAGAAAGCAGAAAACAAAAAGCAAAAGAAAGAGATGAAAAAGAATGCAAAGGAAACAAAGCAGTTGAAAAAACAGGAAAAGAAGACGGAGAAAGAAACTGCAAAACTTCGTCGGAAACAAATGAAAGAGCAAAAGCGTGTGGACAAGCTGACCAAGCGCATGGAGAAGATGCAGCAGCGTCTGGGGACGGCAGCGACCGCGGAAGGAAGCGGGGCGCAAAGTACAGCATGCAATAAGAAAGAAGAGAATGCCCGTCTGAAACGGGAACAGTTAAAAAGAAAAGTTGATGTCACACCGGCACAGGAAGATCAGATTCTTTCGGAAGTGCTGCGGGAGTTTTTGGCATAGAGGAGAGGGCTGTCATTGCGACAGCCCTCTTCTCTATGCTGTCGGCCGTTGGTGTGTTATAAATTGCATCTGTGACGCACTCTCGTTCGGTCGCAATGACAATGGGGTAACTAATTTTAGATTGACATGAGAGAGAAGTGATGGTAATATGATATCAGTAAAGATTACTATTATTAAAAAGAAAGGTGAGACATATGCAGGCTACGAAGTACAGTAGGCAGAGAGAAGCGGTTAAGGAGTATCTGAAGGGTACATATTCGCATCCGACAGCGGATGAGGTGTACAACGAGATACGGAACATTTACCCCCATATCAGTCTGGGAACGGTTTATCGGAATCTGAATCTTCTTGTAGAGCAGGGGGAAGCGATTAAGCTGACGACAGAAGGTGGCAAAGACCACTTCGACGGCAATCCGATGCAGCATTATCATTTGTTCTGTGAGCGTTGCGGTCGGGTGTCGGATATAGCGATGGAGCCGATGCAGCAGCTGAATACGCTGGCGCAGGTTGGTTATGCGGGGACGATTCGCTCGCATTCGTTGTTGTTCCTTGGGGAGTGCGAGAATTGTTGCAAGCAGAATGCGGGATGAACCAATGAGAACGTGGAAGAGGAAACTGTTTTGCGAGAGTTACTTCAAGACGGAGATGAAGAAGAGAATTCAGGCAAGAAAAAATATTGTCAAAATATAAAAAAAAGTAGTTGACAAATCGTATAACAGTTGATATTATAATAACAGTAATAATTACTAATATTAAAAAACAAAAGCAAAAACAAGTAACACTATTTATTTTAAGGAGGATGTATTTATGGCTAAGTATGTATGTGCAGTTTGCGGTTATGTTCACGAGGGCGATGAGGCTCCGGAAAGCTGTCCGGTATGTAAGGCTCCGGCAAGCAAGTTCAACAAGCAGGAAGGTGAGAAGACCTGGGCTGCTGAGCATGTTGTAGGTGTAGCGCAGGGCGCAAGCGAGGATATCATGAATGACCTTCGTATGAATTTCAGCGGTGAGTGTACTGAGGTTGGTATGTATCTTGCGATGGCAAGAGTGGCACACCGTGAAGGATATCCGGAGATCGGTCTCTACTACGAGAAGGCAGCTTGGGAAGAAGCAGAGCATGCTGCTAAGTTTGCAGAACTTTTGGGTGAGTGCATCACCAACAGCACCAAGAAGAACCTCGAGCTTCGTGTAGATGCTGAGAACGGCGGAACCGCGGAGAAGTGTGATCTAGCAAGGCGTGCGAAGGAAGCAAATCTGGATGCAATCCATGATACCGTACACGAGATGGCTCGTGATGAGGCTCGTCATGGTAAGGCGTTTGAAGGGCTCTTAAAGAGATATTTTGGCTAAGATTTGGAGGGAATATCTATGAAATATGTATGTGACGTATGCGGATGGGTTTACGATGAGGAAGAAGCAGGCGTAAAGTGGGAGGAGCTCCCGGAAGATTTCGCTTGCGAGCTTTGCGGAGTCGGGAAGGAAGATTTTAGTCCGGCTGAGTAAGAGTAATATAATAGTAGGATAAAGTGGGAGGCGGTGAGTAATCGCCTCCTATTCTTTTGTAAGAAATAACAAAAAAGTTTGTAGGGCCCATGAAACGACAAAAATCTATGATTCGAAATTATATAATGTGAGTGTTACCGACCCCTATACTGGTAAAGGAAGGGGGTGCTCGTATTGGAGGTTCTTATTTCTTTTATTCTTTCTGTTATGGCAGGTGTAGTTGCCTACTACATATGCAAATGGTTCGATAGGAAGAGGTAACGGTGACGAGCCTGGATGGTGTGGTCTGCCATCAAAAATAATATGGCAAGAAACCCCACGAGCTGGCACTCGTGGGGTTTCGTTTTTGCCCGTAGGGGCTCTTATTTCTTTTGCCTGACAAAATTATAGCATGCGGAAAACGCTTTTGCAATAGCAAGTTTTGTCGAAGCCATATAGCGGCATAAGGATAGAAACCTTAAAACCACAAATAGCAAAACACGCGTAAAAAACGTTAAAAAGAGAAAACGCATCTTTCGAAAACGAAAAGTATAAGATAATACATCACGAATCATTGACAAGAATCAAAAAGTTGTTATAATTAAAGCATGATATTTCATTTTTGACTTGATTTGATGAAATTGTATGACAATTATAAATGAGAGTGTTGTATCGGCTAATTCTCTCGGAATGGAGCGCGATTATGGTAAAGAAGAATGGTGCACAGTCAGTGGATGTTGTTCCCGGCAGAAAGATTGTAGTATCGGCAGGTAATGGAAAGACGAACGTAGAAGAGTTGAAGTGGTTGACGCAGACGGTTCTTGCAAGTGCATCGGCATGGAAGTCGACCGGTTGGGCATACATTGCAGATTGCTCCCAGATGGAGCCGGTAACTCCGGCAGAGAGCAACGAACTGGTAGTGATGACGAAAGCATTTGTTGATGCAGGTTGTAAGGCATTTGCATTTGCAGAAGGTTTCTCCGTTATGTTGAAGGTACAGGCGAAGAAGAATACCGAACGTTCCCAGACCGGTGTTGCGGAAGGACATTTTGCAACGGTGGATGAGGCCTTAAACTGGCTGAAGAACGTAGTACATATTTAATTGACTTATTAGGAAACATTTTCACAACATGATCCTCCTCTTATAGAATTGATACGTGGCATCAGATGAGATCCGGCTTTATCTGACGACTGGGTATCGACAGTAATCTGTAACATCGGCTCCCGTAGCGCGGGAGCCGATTTTCTGTTTGCAATGCTTGCGGTTTTGCAGTGCTTCTGCTATAATATATATTTGGTTTGAAATGGTTATATATTAAAAATATTTTATAGAATGGAGACAGTATCATGGGTGTTAGATTAGACGTTTCTGCGGCAAAGAACTTTATCGACCAGAGAGAGATCCTGCAGATGAAAGAGCAGACAGAACTTGCAAAGAGTACCTTGGTTGGAAAGTGTGGAGCCGGTAATGATTTCCTTGGCTGGATTGATCTTCCGGTAGCATATGACAAGGACGAATTTGCACGCATTAAGAAGGCGGCAAAGAAGATTCAGGCGGATTCCGAAGTACTTATCGTTATCGGTATCGGCGGTTCTTATCTTGGGGCTAAGGCTGCGATTTCCTTCCTCGGACACAGCTTTAACAACAAGAGAAGCAAAGAAGAGCGTAAGACTCCGGAGATTTATTTTGCGGGTAACAGCATCAGCAGTATCTATCTTGCAGAGCTGATGGATATCATCGGTGACCGCGATTTCTCCGTAAATATTATCAGTAAGTCCGGTACGACGACGGAGCCGGCAATTGCATTCCGTATCTTCAAGCAGAAGCTGATTGAGAAGTACGGACGCGAAGAGGCTGCAAAGCGTATCTATGCGACGACCGACAAGGCGCGCGGAGCTTTGAAGAAGGTTGCAGACGAAGAAGGCTATGAGACTTTCGTGGTTCCGGATGATGTGGGCGGACGTTTCTCCGTATTGACCGCAGTTGGTTTGCTTCCGATTGCAGTTAGTGGTGCAGATGTGGATAAGCTGATGGAAGGTGCTGCAGCGATGAGACAGCAGTGTCTGGAACAGCCGTTTGAGAGCAATGATGCACTTCTCTATGCAGCAGTTCGTAACTGCCTGCTGAGAAAAGGCAAGAGCATCGAGATTCTGGCAAATTATGAGCCGTCTCTCCACTTCGTATCTGAGTGGTGGAAGCAGCTCTATGGTGAGAGCGAAGGCAAAGATGGCAAGGGTATCTTCCCGGCATCCGTAGATCTTACTACCGACCTTCACTCCATGGGTCAGTATATTCAGGACGGACAGAGAATCCTTTTCGAGACCGTATTACAGCTTGAGAAGTCTCCGTATGAGTTTATCATGCAGGAAGAGGAGGTGGACCTTGACGGTCTGAACTATCTTGCAGGAAAGAGCGTTGACTTTGTGAATAAGTCCGCAACCCGCGGCACCATCATGGCGCACACGGACGGTAATGTTCCGAATCTTCAGATTATGATTCCGGAGCGCTCAGAGTTCAATCTTGGTGAGCTGTTCTATTTTTTCGAGTTTGCCTGCGGCGTAAGCGGATATCTGCTTGGTGTGAATCCGTTCGACCAGCCGGGCGTAGAGAGTTACAAGAAGAACATGTTTGCGCTGCTTGGTAAGCCGGGATTTGAAGAACTGAAGAAGCAGTTGGAAGACAGAATGTAATAGAGTTAATCTTATATGTTGTTTACAAAATATACACAATAAACTCATTTTCTGTACATAAGATTAAGATATGATTTGTTACTGAGTGTTTACAAAACATTTATGCGGATACACTGACGAGGAGATACGGATGGCAATAGAAGTATTCAACCGAACAGAGAAGAAATATCAGGTGGATGATGCGACGTATCAGGAACTGCGCAGGCGTCTGGAACCGTATATGGAAGCCGACGCACATAGTCAGAACGGAGACTGTTATCTGATTTGTAACATTTATTACGATACACCGTGCAATGAGTTAATCCGCCGTTCCATAGACAAGCCGATGTACAAGGAAAAGCTTCGCTTACGCAGTTATGGAACCAAGGCGCTGGATGATAAAGTGTTTTTGGAAGTGAAGAAGAAATATGACGGCGTAGTTTACAAACGCCGGACTAAGATACTTCTTAAAGATGCGTACCGCTTTATCGAGAACGGTTATTACTCGAATGAGGACGGAACGACGGAGCTTCCGAAGTTTATGAATCCGCAGGTAACGAAGGAACTTACATATTTTATTAATCATTATGAAGGAATTCAACCGGCGCTATATCTGAGTTATGAACGTTGTGCGATGTTTTCAAAAACAGACTCGAGTCTTCGTATAACATTTGACCGTAACATTACGACACGTCGGTATGATTTGGGGCTTCATTACGGGAATTACGGGGATAAGCTTTTGCCGGACGGTCTCTGGGTCATGGAGGTTAAGGCAAATCAGGCGATGCCGTTATGGCTCTCTGCAATATTGAACGAGCTCAAGGTATATCCGAAGTCTTTTTCAAAGTACGGAACGGAGTATCGAAAAACACATGGATTGAATAATCCGAAGAAAAACCAGGAGGTAGAAACATGTTTGAATCCATCATAGGTTCAACAACAGCAGACGGTGTGGTGTACGTGAAAGCATCGCTGGTCTGTGTAGTGGCATCACTTATTATGGGTATTATTGTAGCAGTGGCTTACGTGATTTCCATGAGAAAGAAGCGTACCTCAGAGCATTTTGCTTTGGCTTTGATACTCGTGCCGGCAATAGTAACTGCAGTTATTTTGATGGTAGGAAGTAATGTGGCAAGGGCATTCTCCATTGCAGGTATTTTTGCACTGATCCGTTTCCGTAGCGTACCGGGTGATGCAAAAGACATTACGTTTATTTTCAGTTGTGCGGCAATCGGTCTTGCAAACGGTATGGGTTATATCGGATTTGCAGGTGCGTTTACACTGATTATATGTGTTGCATTCATCATCTTTTCTCTGCTTTGCGCCAAGTTCTTCTGCGATATTTCAAAGCAGTTGAAGATTGTTGTTCCGGAGGATATGAACTACACGGAGATTTTTGATGATTTGCTGATAAAGTACACAAAGTCTTATGAGCTTGAGAGAGTGAAGACCACTAATCTTGGTTCCATGTATGAACTGACTTATCGTGTGTATATGAATAAGGATTTGAATGAAAAAGAGTTTATTGACGAAATCCGTTGTCGGAACGGTAATCTGAATGTATCAATTTGCAAAAGAGAGCCAAAGAGTCCGACCTTGTAAGATAAGCATGACGGGATGTATCGGGATGAAGTC
>JAZSIB010000202.1:0-9312 GCA_045533585.1 Lachnospiraceae bacterium
AGATCTGGATGTCATGAGTGAGTTTATGGTAATGGCAGCTACACTGATTAACATCAAATCCAAGATGCTTCTGCCTCCTGAAGTAAACGAAGACGAAGAAGAAATCGACCCAAGACAGGAACTGGTAGAACGTCTTTTAGAATATAAGATGTACAAGTATATCTCATATGAATTAAAAGACAAACAACTGGATGCTGCCAAGCATATGTTTAAGGGGAGTTCGATACCGGAAGAGATAGCAAATATCAAAGACGTTGTTGATGTAGGAGAATTATTATCTGACCTTACGCTGAATAAATTACATAGTATTTTCGAGTCAGTTATCCGAAAACAGGCAGATAAAATTGACCCTATACGAAGTAAGTTCGGACGGATTGAACGTGAAGAGATTAATCTGTCTTCCAAAATCATGGAAATACAGTATTTCGGTCTGTCTGCAAAGAAATTTAGTTTTCGCAAATTGTTGGAAAAGCAAGCAGATAAGATGGATATTATCGTGACCTTCCTCGGAATATTGGAACTGATTAAGATGGGAACGATATTTGTAACCCAGAACGAATTATTTGATGATATAGAGATTGAGTATCTTGCAGAGAATATTGTACCAATCGAACAGTTCTCTGTAGAAGCATAAGGATACCGGAAAGATATAGGTGGTTTATGGAAACAACAAATGCAGAATTAAACCAATTAGAAGCTGTAGTGGAGGCGATCCTTTTTACCATGGGTGAAGCAGTAGAGGTGGAACGGATTGCCATTGCAGTAGACCATGATGAAGATACGGTTCGAAGAGTAATACGTACGATGATGGACCGGTATAGTGAGGAGGACCACGGCATACAGATTATAGAGTTAGATGGTTCGTTTCAGATGTGTACCAAGGCTTCTATGTATGAGACACTGATCAAACTGACACATGTACCGAAAAAACATGTTTTGACGGATGTGCTTCTGGAAACTTTATCCATCATTGCATATAAGCAGCCGGTTACCAGAGCTCAGGTAGAAGCAATCCGTGGTGTTAATTGTGATCATTCCATCAATAAATTATTGGAGTATAATTTGATTTGTGAATTAGGCAGAAAGACAGATGTGCCCGGAAGACCGATTCTTTTTGGTACAACAGAAGAATTCCTTCGGAATTTTGGAATCAAATCGTTGGATGAATTACCGGCAATCAATCCGGAAAAATTAGAAGACTTTAAGCTTGAGGCAGAGGAAGAATTACAGTTAAAATTGGATATTTGATTGACAATACAACCCTGAGGGCACTGTTCCGTCAGGGTTTTGTGTATTCTTTATCATATTTTTGCCAAATCAGAATAGAGTTTAATGATATTGTCTTCCGGTTGGTGGAAAATGAAAGAAAAAGTATTGATTCTGTTATTTTGTATTGTATTGATTTTTCTGGACATGAAAAATATATCGGTACAGACAGAGGGAAGACTGAACTTAGGTAACGCATCAGAGAGCAAATGGAACAGCTTCGAACTCTGCTACGAGGTGGATGAATCTGAAAACGGAGAACTGTATTTTGCGGAATGCGATGAGAATAGTGCTGTTTCGATTGAAGATAATTTGAAGTTGTATGCATTGTCTTCCTGTGTGCTGGATGCCGCAACCGGCCGTGTGTTATATGGCAAAAATGAAAATGAAGTTCGCGCCATGGCAAGTACGACGAAAATACTTACCTGTCTGTTGGCATTGGAAAACTGCTCCATGGATGAGCTTGTAACAGTATCAGACTATGCTGCTTCCATGCCGGATGTGCAACTGAATATGAAAGCAGGAGAGCAATACCGCTTGTATGATTTGTTATTGTCCCTGATGCTTGAGAGTCACAATGATACAGCTGTTGCAATCGCAGAACATGTTGGCGGTTCGGTAGATGACTTTTGTAAAATGATGAATCAAAGAGCGTTAGAACTTGGCTGTAGCAATTCCACTTTTCTTACACCGAACGGTCTTGATAAAGATATTGCTACGGATGAAGGAAATAAAAAGCATTCTACAACAGCCAAAGAGCTGGCAATTATTATGGCGGAGTGTATTAAAAATGAACAATTTGTAGAAATATGTCGTACACAAAGTGCAATGATACAAAATCAAGAGAAAACAAGGAGCTTCCACCTGGAAAATCATAATGCATTATTAAGGACTATGTCGGGTGTGATTGCGGGAAAGACCGGATTTACCTGTGATGCCGGGTATTGCTATGTGGGAGCAGTGGAACGAAACGGGGCGGTATATATCTGTACATTGCTTGGCTGTGGCTGGCCGAATAATAAGAACTACAAATGGTATGATATGAACGAATTGATTGCGTTTGCAGAAGAACAGTATCGGAAGACTAACATTGTTCCACGGGGATTGCAGGAAAAGCTCCCGAAGGAAATTCCTGTCGCGGAAGGGATTCGTGATGGGAAGCTTCAGAAGATGATTTCTTTGCAATCGCCAAGTGAAAGCGAAAAGGAAGAAGTGGTTGTCCGCTGTGGCGAACGTTTATATGTTGTTTGTGAAATACCGGAGCATATAAATGCTCCGATTGCTGAAGGTACAGAAATCGGAAAAATCCACTACATATTAAACGGTCAGACCATCAAAACAGAAAGTCTGACCGCAGAATATACCGTAGATAAGGTGGTGTTTTATGATTATCTTTGCTTTGTATTAAAGGAGTTCTTCCTCGGGGGATTCAGCAAAGTGTGAGTCGTAAAACTCGTCAACAATATAGTCCAGATATGCTTCATCTAAATCACCGAACTGGTCACAGACACGCTTCTTCATTGCCTGATAGAGCATAAGGTAAAGCTGTTCTTCCGGAACCTGCGGAGCATTAACGCGCAGGGAATAAAGAAGGCGATGGATGGTTTCTTTGGTAAAGTTGTGATCCATCCAATCGTTTAACCTGGCAGTAAGCTCATTTTCTTCTTTGGCCAGTATCTTTGTAGCTTTATAGGACTTAATGCTGGTGAATAATACAAGCGGGACACCAATTACTACAATTGCAACAATCAGCAGCATCATCATCTGATTCATGAAGTTTGTAACGTTAAGTAACTCAAGCAGGAGCAATACCAATCCGGCAACACCCAGAATTGAAAAAACAACGATAGTGGAAGCGAGGTCCTTGAGTTTGTCGTTCTTATTGACGTATTCCGAAGACTTTATATTACAGGAGACACCGGTCGGACAGTCATCGGTATCATTTATGTCATCAACATCTGAATCGTCTACATCTGTAGTGTCAGAGCGATCCCAGCTTAATTCATCATCAGTATCGTTCTCAAGTTCTCTTGCTTCATGATATCCGTCAAGATTTCTGGCAAGCGCGTTGGAAGTTTCAACAGAATAAAATGCAGAAAAATGTTTTTTAGCTTTTGCAGCATCTTTTTTGAGTACGGAGATGATATAACTGTTGGTTTCCGTATCTTTGCGGTAGTTTGCAGTGATTTTTGAATAATTAAGATAATCGGTAAACTTTTTAACTAAGGCTTCGTTATCGAAACTAAGAAGATCGATGTAGTCACCTTTTTCTGCTTCCTCCAAAGATGCAACTAAGGTTGCATGACATTCGGGACAGCTTGTAATTCCTTCTTTATATTCCTCTTTACATACCGGACACCAGGGCATGTTTTCCTCCGTTCTGCATGTATATAAGCATGCGTTCAATAATCTTCTTAATTATTATAAATGAACATATGTAAATTTACAATAAATTTATCTTTGTATTAGCATTTACTTTTAGTGCAGGATTTTATATAATATATAATGATTGGAGTTTTTGAGGTTCAATATATTTTTATACGATTTGGGGATAACAATATGAAGATATGGAAAAAACGCACATTTGCAGACAAGAAGTTTCGCCGCCTGAATCATGGAGAGATACCGAAGAGCAAATTTGCATTACATTATTATCGGATTCTGCATACGGCATATTTAAAACAGGAAAATTTTTGTATGTCTGCTGTAAAGAAGATGTTTGCAGAAAGCTTCGGACATGAACCGAATACCTGGTCTGTAAATTATATGTCGAATAAAGAAAGATTTTTAATAAATGATACCATTACGGACGCATTGAACAAAAGCGGCAGACTGGAATATCCGGACTGTCTGCTGCCGTTGTTTATTGAGATTGGCTTTGATGTTTATCTGATTCAGTGTGTTGAACAGGGGATGAAGCTGTCGGCCAAGAAGTTCCGTCGTTGGTTACCGCTAAAAAAGGACAGAAAGTTAAAGCATGCAGTAAAGCATTTTTGGAAATACCGTCTGCCAAAGGAAAAACTTTTAAAGAGCCTGTATTATCAGCTCGAGCCGCTTAAAAACGAGATATTAACTACATATCGAAATATGTTGACGGAGAATTCGTCTTTTGTAATCGGTATCGCTGAAAAGGATGAAATTCTTGCATATATTGCGGAAGCCCTCGGACTTGCAGAGGTGAATTCTGTACTGGAAGCATGTTGTGCACAGATTTATGATGAAATTGACGAGGAAAGTGCACAGACAGAGGTGGCAGTAGCAGAAGAAGCTGTTTCAAATTGTGTTGTAACATGTGAGGCTCAGCAGGAAGAGTGTGCTGTAGTTGAATCTGCAGAAGAAAACAATTGCGAGCCTGCTGTTGAAGAGGAAAAGCCTGTTATCGTGCAGCCAATGCCGAAGATTGTGACGGTTAAGCCGGTAAGTGTCAAGACAAGTACTTGTACAAAAAGGAATTCCGTTCCACGTGGATTTAATCCCGGTACTCAATTCACCAAGAAAAAACTGCTTACCTGTGCTGTTTGTGTAGCAGCGGCAGGAGCGTTGTTGGTTCCGTTGGTTGCGTACAGTGTAGCAAAGAACAAATAAGGAAAATTATATGAACCGTGTAATTATTAGTGATGAGATTTTAATGTCGGTCGACAAGCCGGCACGTTATATTGGAAAAGAAGTAAATTCCATCGTGAAAAACAAAGATGAGATTGATATCCGTTTTTGTATGTGTTTTCCTGACGTATATGAAGTTGGTATGTCGCATCTTGGCATCCAGATTCTCTATGATATGTTCAATTGCAGGGAGGATACATGGTGCGAACGTGTATATTCACCATGGCCGGATATGGACAAGCTGATGCGCGAACGTGATATACCGCTTTTTGCATTGGAATCCCAGGACGCTGTAAAGTCGTTTGATTTTCTTGGTATTACATTGCAGTATGAGATGTGTTATACGAATGTTTTGCAGATTCTTGATCTGGCAAAGATTCCGCTTCATAGCAAGGAACGCGGTGAGGATTGTCCAATTGTAATTGGCGGAGGACCTTGTGCGTACAATCCGGAACCATTAGCAGACTTCTTTGACTTGTTTTATATCGGAGAGGGTGAAACGGTTTACAATCAATTATTGGATTTGTATAAAGAAAACAAAGCAAACGGTGGTTCCAGAGAACAATTTTTGGAGCTGGCGGCATCTGTGGAAGGTATCTATGTTCCTTCCTTTTATGATGTCAGTTATCAGGAGGATGGAACGATTGCGGCCTTTGTACCGAACAAAGCATGTGCTCCTGCAGTAATTAAGAAACAGACAGAATATGATTTGGATCATACTTACTATCCGGAAAAGCCGTTGATTCCGTATATCCGTGCAGTTCAGGATCGCGTTGTGTTAGAGATACAGCGAGGGTGTATCCGTGGCTGTCGTTTTTGCCAGGCGGGCATGATTTATCGTCCGTTACGTGAGAGAAATATTGATTATCTGAAAGAACTGGCATCAAAGATGCTTTCCTCTACCGGGTATGATGAGATATCGCTTAGTTCATTAAGCTCCAGTGATTATTCCTGTCTTCATGAGCTGGTATATTTTCTGATCGAAGAGTTTGGTTCAAAAGGGGTAAACATATCGTTACCGTCCCTTCGAATCGATGCATTCGCACTTGATGTTATGAGTAAGGTGCAGGACATCAGAAAAAGCAGCCTTACCTTCGCACCTGAGGCCGGTACGCAGAGACTGCGTGACGCAATCAACAAAGGACTTACGGAAGAAAGTATCTTAAAGGGTGCAACCGATGCGTTTATGCTTGGATGGAACAAAGTTAAGCTTTACTTTATGATGGGACTTCCGACTGAGACGGACGAGGATGTTAAGGGAATTGCCGAACTATCAGATCTGATTGCAAGAACTTACTATGATACGGTACCGAAGGAAAAACGTAACGGAAAAGCAGAGATTACCACCAGTACTTCGTTCTTTGTACCGAAGCCGTTTACTCCGTTCCAATGGAGTCCGATGGCATCAAAAGAAGCTTTTTTAGAGAAACAGACTCTGCTTCACAGCACAATAAAGCAACAGTTAAATGCGAAGAGTATCCGCTATAACTGGCATGACCCGGAGATGACGGTGATTGAAGGACTTCTTGCACGAGGTGATCGTAAGTTATGTGCTGTAATTGAAGAGGTTTATCAAAAAGGAAATACCATTTTTGAAGCATGGTCTGAATATTTCCATTATAGCAATTGGGAACGTGCTATGGAAACCTGCGGTTTATCGATGGAATTCTATACTTTACGTGAGCGTGCCGCAGATGAAATCCTTCCTTGGGATTATATTGATATCGGAGTGACAAAGAAGTTTTTACGCAGTGAGTATGAAAAAGGTCTGCAGTCTATCGTGACTCCGAACTGCAGACAAGCCTGTGCCGGTTGCGGTGCGGCGGATTTGTCGAAGGGCAAATGTCCTGCACGGCTCTTGCAGAAGGAAGTTGTAGAATAAATTACAGCAAATCAGTGCGGTATCAATAAGTTGATATCACTTGAAAGGCAAAAGATTTTATGTTAGTCAGAGTAAAGTTTTCAAAATCGGGTACGTTAAAGTTTATTGGACATCTTGATGTGATGCGGTATTTTCAAAAGGTGTTGAGCCGTTCCGGATTACCGGTAAAGTATTCTCAAGGCTTTCACCCGCATCAGATATTAAGTTTTGCATCACCACTTGGGGTCGGACTTACTTCGGATGGGGAATATTTGGATTTTGAGACAGAAGGTGAACTGTCGAAGGAAACCGTATTTGATGCATTGTCGCATGCGGTGACAGACGGTTTCTCTGTCTCGGAGGTTACCATTCTGGAACCGAGGGTATTGAATGTAAAGAAGATGTCTGCAATGGCCTTGGTTGATTCCGCAGACTACTTGATTTATCTGAAGAACGACGCTACCGAGAGTGAAAAAGCAGCGTTTGAACAAGCAACGAAAGCTTGGATGGGACAAGAGGAGATTGTAATCACTAAAAAGACAAAAACATCCGAAAAAGAGATGGATATAAAACCGTATATCTATCATTATGCATTTGAGTTTGATGAGTTTCTTGCCGGTCATAGATTGAAGGAAGAATATAAAGAGGCGCTTCACTGCAGTATAGCACAAGATAACAAGATCGGTTGCTATCTGCATTTGTCTGCTGGCAGCGCGATGAATCTGAAGCCGGAAACGATTTTGGATGATATTCTTTCCCATGGAACGTTTTCATGGAAAACTGAGGATTTTGCGTTACATCGTCTTGAAATGTATCATGCTGATGAGAAAGGGAATTGGATTCCGTTATGGGATATCAGATAATTATTACGAATTACAAAAACAGTATTCTCAGTTGCATGACCGATGGGAAGCGGATTCTTCAGATGAACGTGGATCCGGTGGAAGGGCAGCATATTTTTGGTAATGTTTATGTTGGTAAGGTAAAAAATATTGTCAAAAATATTAAGGCTGCTTTTGTTGAGATTGCAGATGGAACGATGTGTTATCTTTCATTGGATAAATATTTGCCTCCGGTGTTCGTAAAGCATGGAAATACTGATGGGATTCGGGTAGGAGATGAATTATTGGTTCAGGTATCAAGAGACAGCCTGAAGTCAAAAGCACCTACCGTAACGACCGGTATCTCACTGACCGGACGATATCTGGTATTAACCGGACAGGATTCGACCGCTGCGGTGTCGAAAAAAATCGAAGAAACAGCAAAGCGTAAAAAGTTGAAAAAACTGGCAGATTCACTTTGTACAGATCAATATGGTTTTATACTCAGAACCAATGCGGCAGAAGCAGAAGAAACTGTTTTGAGAAGTGAAGCTGAAACCTTGTCAGATGTATATAAAAAGATACTGGAGAAGGGGCGTTATAGTTCCTGCTTTTCTTGTGTTTATGAGAATATACCCGCATTCCTTGCAACCTTACGTGACAGCTATGAAGGTCTTGTAGACTCTTTTATTACAGACGATGAGAAATTATTTCAAAGGATTCAGGCTTATCTTTCACACTATCAGCCGGAAGACTTACATAAGCTGATATTTCATAATGATGAATCTATTTCTCTGGATGCAAAGTTTAATATCAAGGCAGGGATTGAGACCTGCCTGCGTGAAAAAATCTGGTTAAAGAGTGGCGGAAGCATCATAATTCAACCAACAGAAGCATTGACTGTAATCGATGTGAATACAGAAAAGGCGATTAAGGGAAAGTACAGTATCCAGGAGCAATTTTACAAGGTTAATATGGAAGCGGCAGAAGAGATTGCGTATCAGCTTCGATTGCGAAATGTCACCGGCATTATCATGATTGATTTTATTGATATGGATGATATGAATCATCGGAAGAGTTTGATGCAGGCACTGGAAGAGTTTGTGAAACCGGATCCGGTAAAAACAACAGTAGTAGATATGACAGCATTGAATCTTGTCGAATTAACCCGCAAGAAAACAAGAAAACCCGTATTGGAACAGCTTCGGGAGTTGGATAATTTATAAAAGTTATGTTTGACAAAGTCTGGAACATATGTTATTATGTCCTAGTGTGCCGCACAATGAGGTTCAAGTTCTGTCCATTTATAGGACGGACACCGTAGTTGGCGAGTAAATCCGCAGCATGAATCCGGAGAGATTCGATGTGAGGATAGAGATAGGAGGAGCAATATGTACGCTATTATTGCAACAGGCGGCAAGCAGTATAAGGTTGCCGAAGGTGATGTGATCAAGGTTGAGAAGCTTGATGTAGAAGATGGCGCAACCGTTACTTTTGATCAGGTACTTGTTGTAAGCAATGACGGCATGAAGATCGGTAATCCGACCGTTGAGGGTGCAACTGTAACCGCAAAGGCAATCGAGACCGCAAAAGCACGCAAAGTTATTGTTTATAAGTACAAGAGAAAGAGCGGCTACCATAAGAAGAATGGTCACAGACAGTACTTCACCAAAGTACAGATCGAAAAGATCAACGCTTAATTTAAGGTGCTCCTATGATTAACGTAATTGTTTATAAGGATGTAAAAGGTTTGATTGAAGG
>JAZSIB010000011.1:0-16313 GCA_045533585.1 Lachnospiraceae bacterium
CGCATCGTCTATAATAATCGTATTCACATTTGAGATATCAAGACCCGTCTCGATAATCGTCGTCGATATCAGCACATCAATCTCACCGTTGATGAAATCATGCATGATTTTTTCCAGTGTGCGCTCCTGCATCTTACCGTGTGCATATGCAACGTTCGCATCCGGCACCAGTGCTGCCACCTTATTGGCAACATCCTCGATTCCGTTTACCCGGTTATAAACATAATACACCTGACCGTCTCTGCCAAGCTCACGTTCGATTGCCTCACGGATAATCTCATCGTTATGCTCCATTACAAAGGTCTGTATCGGCAGACGGTCTACCGGCGGCTCATCCAATACGCTCATATCACGGATGCCCACAAGACTCATGTGCAGCGTTCGCGGAATCGGCGTTGCCGTCAGTGTCAGCACATCGATATCATTCTTCATATGCTTAATACGCTCTTTATGCGTTACACCAAAACGCTGTTCCTCGTCCACCACCAGAAGTCCCAAACTCTTGAAACTGATATCCTTCGACAGCAGACGATGGGTACCGATCAGGATATCTACCCTGCCCTTCGCGGTATCAGCAATAATCTTCTTCTGCTCCGCTGCCGTGCGGAAGCGCGACAGCATCTCGATCGTCACCGGGAAATCCTTCATTCGCTGAGAGAAGGTGTTATAGTGTTGCTGTGCAAGTATCGTTGTCGGCACCAGTACCGCTACCTGCTTTCCACTCTGCACTGCCTTGAACGCAGCACGGAGTGCAATCTCTGTCTTACCGTAGCCGACATCACCGCAGACCAGACGGTCCATGATGCGCCCGCTCTCCATATCCCGCTTCGTATCTTCAATGGCCTTTAACTGGTCGTCCGTCTCCTCGAAGGGGAACATCTCTTCAAATTCACTCTGCCATACGGTATCCTTGTCAAAACGGAATCCTTCCTTCTTCTGACGGAGCGCATAGAGCTGTACCAGTTCCTCTGCAAGCTCCCGAACGGCTGTCTTTACTCTTGCTTTCGTGTTCTTCCACTCTACGGAATTCAGTTTATTTAACTTCGGCTTTCTCGCATCCGAGCCGGCGTATTTCTGGATTACCTCCAGTCCGGTCGCCGGCAAGAACAATACACCGCCGTCCCCATACTCAATCTTAATATAGTCCTTGGTTGCCTTGTCTACCTCCAGCTTTTCAATACCGCGATAGATACCAAGACCATGGTTCTCATGTACTACGTAATCTCCGGCACACAGGTCGCTGAAGCTGTTAATCTGCGTTCCCTCGTAATTGTGCTTGCGTTTCTTTGTCTTCTTCGCCGTTACCCCGAAGATATCACTCTCGGAGATAATCGTAAACTTTAACAACGGATACTCAAAGCCTCTGTGTACATTGCCCGTAGTAACCATAATCTCGCCGGGCTGCAACGGACGTGCAGCCTTCTCCGCATAAAATGCCGACAGCTCAAACTCACGCAAATCCTCTGCCAGACGTGCCGCACGGGTACGCGAAGCGGACAGGAGTATCACGCGATACCCTGCCTTCTTCCACTTTGTCAGATCCTTTACCAGAATTTCAAAATTATTGTTATAGGAGCTTACTCCACCGACCGTCAGCGCAAACTTCACCTTCGGTGCCAGAAGTGTTTCCTTCTGCTCCATCGTGCCGAGCATAACCGTATTGCCACGGGACAGCTTCGCAAACAATTCCTTATAATCATAGATGGCATCTGCCTGTCCGGGCAGGATATATCCCTTCTCCAGACGTCCCTGCATGCTGTCGGTAAACTCGGTTAGAACTGCCTTGCCCTTTTCCGACAGACGTGCCGGCTCATCCAGGAAAATCATCGATTCTTCATTGTCAAAATAATCAAAAAACGACTGGGTCTCCTCATAAAAATAGCTGACATAACTGTCCAGTCCCACCGCACTTTTCAGATAATCCAGATTCTCCAGGAACTCTGCTATCGTCCGCCTGAGTCGTGCTGCCTCTTCGATCTTATCCTGCTTTTTGAGCGCGCAATCCGTCTTCTCGCATTCTTTCCGGATACGCGCCGTACCGGTAGCCATCTGCTCTTCTGTTAGGACAAATTCCGTTGCCGGATAAATCGTAAGCGAAGGAACTCTCTCAATGGAACGCTGGTTCGTCACATCAAAGCTACGGATCGTATCTATTTCATCCCCCCACAGATCAATACGGAACGGTGTTTCTTCCGTAAGCGGATAGATGTCAATGATGCCGCCGCGTACTGCAAACTCGCCCGGAGCCTCTACCTGTCCCTGCCGTTCATATCCCAGACGCACCAAAGTGCGAAGAAACGCTTCCTGTTCCAGCGTATCTCCCTCATGCAACGTCACGATATGGCTCGTGAACACCTGCGCCGGAAGCAGACGGTCCATCCCCGCATCCAGACTCACCACGGCAGTTATGGGCTTTCGTTCTGCAAGGCGCTTTAACACCTGCATGCGGGACTTCACAATCGCGTTTCCATGGATGTCCGCATTATAAAAGATGATATCCTTCGCCGGATAATACAGTACCTCGCTGTCATAGAGCTTGAAGTCCTCACAGATTTCCTTCGCCTTCTGTTCGCTGTAGGTCACAATCAGGCGGAACGGATAATGTTCTGCCAATCCGTACATCAGATGACTCTTCTGTGATTCAATACAACCGGACACAAAGACCGGAAGATTCTTCCGGTCAATTTCTTTTTGTATTCCGACAAATTCGCTGTATTCAGTTAAAGGGGCGGTAAATGCTTTCACGTATCCTCTTCCTGCTGCTGTTTCAGCCTTTCTCTCATTCTCTTTATGATGGTAAGCGTCCTGCTATGACGCTTTTTGGTAAATCTTTTTTTCTTCCACGAATTCTTCTTCGGTTTTTCTTTTTCTTCTTTTGCTTCTTTTTTCTTATTGAACTTACTCATGGCATTCTCGCAGCCTTTGGTGATAATACACTCGCATGCAGCCACGGTATCCTTCAATGCCTCCCGCATCAGAGGCTGTTCTTCATCCGGGAATCGGCCGAGTACATAATCCACCAGATCCCACTCTTTCGGCTTCTCTCCGACGCCGATACGGATCCGGGTAAATTCTTCTGTTCCAAGATGCTGTATGATATTTTTTAATCCGTTCTGTCCACCGGAGCTGCCCTTCGCACGGATTCTGAGCCGTCCCGCCGCAAGGTTAATGTCATCACAGATGACAATTACCTGAGATATATCTACCTTATAGTAATCACACAAGCCGCGAATACACTCACCGCTCAGGTTCATATAGGTCTGTGGCTGTACCAGTATCACGCGCTCTCCTTCAAAGTTACCTTTTCCGACTAGTCCTTTTTGTTCTTTTTGATTCAAGCGGATTCCCCACGCATCACAAAGCGCCGTCACTGCATCAAAACCGATGTTGTGACGGGTTCCGTCATACTTTCTCTCCGGATTTCCGAGTCCTGCAATAATATACATCCTAATATCCACACCTTTCCAGCATCTGCAAACTTTGCGCGTAGGCGCAAATTTGCGTGTGAAAATTCATTTTTCACACTAGTCTCCTCAACGCACATAACAATAATACTGCCCTGCCTGCGGCTCAATTCCTTTCGCGGTAAACAATTCTTCCACCGTCACTAGTTGGAATCCCTGTGCTGTCAGTTCCGGCACCACCCGCTGCATCGCCTCTGCCGTCACATCATGCAGGTCGTGTAATAGAACAATGTCTCCGTCCTTTACATTTCCCACAATCTGCTCATATATCTTATCCGCATCCTTTGATAACCAATCCTGCGAATCCACATTCCATCCAATCATCGGAACACTTAGATGTTCCTGCATATACTGCGTATATTCACCATACGGCGGGCGCAGCATCACGTCTCCGGCTATCCCAAGCTTATTCAGTCTGCGGTTCAGTTCTTTTACCTCTTCCATCGCTTCCTCGTCGCTAATCTGTCGGAGTGCCGGATGATTCAGGGTGTGATTTCCTATCTGGAAACCTCTTCGATACGCGTCCAGCATATCCTCAGCAAACATATCCAAATGGTATCCTACCACAAAGAAGGTTGCCCTTCCGTCATACTGTTCAAACAAATCCGTAATTGCTTTTGTATTGTTACGGTACGGTCCGTCATCAAAAGTCAACGCAACCATAGGCCGCTCCGGATCGAGACTGCGCTCCGGCAACTCTGTGCTTTCTTCCTCCTCCGGTTGCTGTTCCTGTCTGTCGTCCGTTTTCTCTATCGTTTCCTCTGCATTACTCTCTTCATCCACGGACTCATCTGCAGTCTCGCTTTCTCCCTCCGCATTACTGCCTTGTGATTCCCCTATCACTTCTGATGTCAGTATGCTCTGCGTAGGCACTATCTCCTGCAACGGCTCTTTTTCTGCATTTGCCGGAATATGCTCCCCTTTTTCTATGTTCGCGGATATCACCTGCATCTCACCCTGATTCCACGAACTGCTTCCCGGCTGTAATCTGTCTCTGTACAACACCAACGCCAAGACTGTTACTATCGTAACGCACCACAGCAGCCATATCATCCACTGTCGGTTCTTATGTTTTTTATTGCTTTCCATACATATACTTATACGCAAAAACAGGCGCAAGAGCCGTCACCCCTAACGGCTCTTCCGCTTGTTTTGCTTCTCACATCGTTTAATAATCTAGATTACGTAACGCTCCCCATCTTGGATTACGATTCTCGGCTTTCCGCCTTCTCCTACGAAGGAGGTGTTCGCCGCAATCGTACCTCTGCTCTCAAGAATACAATTCTCAATGTATACATTGTCGCCAAGATATACATCATTCAAAATGATAGAATTCTTAATCACAGTGTTGTTACCGACATATACCTTCTTGAAAATCACGGAATTCTCTACCGTACCGTTGATAATACTTCCGCTGGACACCAGACTGTTCCTCACTACTGCGCCCGGATTGTATTTTGCCGGCGGCAGATCATCCACCTTGGAGTACACATCCGGATACTGCTTGAAGAAGTAATCGCGTACTTCCGGCTTCAGGAAATCCATATTGGTCTTGTAATAAGCATCTACCGCGCCGATATTGCTCCAATAATCTTCCATCTCATAACAGAAGATTCGCTTGATTGCCTTATAACGAATCAGGATATCCGATACAAAATCATAGCGTTCTTCTTTAGCAGCCTGCTCAATCAGGTCAATCAGAAGACGACGGCGGATTACATAAATACCGGTGGAAATCAATTCGGAATCCGACACAAGCGGCTTCTCCTGGAAGTCTGTAATACGCTTGTCCTCGTCTGTTACGATCATACCGAAACGTGATACATCCGACAACTCTGTCATACGCTTGCAGACTACGGTAATGTCTGCATTCTTTTCGATATGATACTCCAGAACCTTATTATAATCAAGTTTATAAACACCGTCACCGGATGCAATTACTACATACGGCTCATGACTGTCCTTCAGAAAGCTCAAATTCTGGGCAATTGCATCTGCCGTACCGCGGTACCAGAATCCGTTGTCCATCGTAATGGTCGGTGTAAACACATACAGACCACCCTGCTTACGTCCGAAATCCCACCACTTCGAGGAGCTTAAATGCTCGTTCAGGGAACGGGAATTGTACTGTGTCAGAACTGCCACCTTCTGAATATGGGAATTCGACATGGAACTTAATACAAAGTCAATTGCACGGTAACTTCCTGCAACCGGCATCGCCGCGATTGCGCGCTTCAATGACAGGGTCTGCATCTTGTTACTGTTACCGCCTGCTAATACTAAACCGATTGCTCTCATACCTGGTCACCTGCCTTCATTAAGCATTTACCGCTCTCAAGGCGGCCATCCGTATAATCCTCTACGCTTGTCTTTCCGGTAATCACGGTGTTCTTTCCAACCTTGATGCCTGCCGGAATGCTTGCATCCTCAGCCAAAACGGTCAGACCGTTATTATAAATACCCGGATAGGTATCGTTCGGAACTTCTTCGCCGATACCCATCTCACAATTCTCACCAACCACACTGTTTTCAGCAAGAATCGCCTTATAGAGCTTCGCGCCCTTTCCTACCGTACATCCCTTCATCAGGATGGAATCGTAAACCTCAGCACCTTCCTCTACGGTTACACCGCCACCGATAATGGAGTTCTGTACCTTACCATAAATCTCAGCACCTTCGCCGATGATACAACGGTCTACAACCGCATCCGCTGCAATATACTGCGGACGAATCACATCACTCTGGGTATATATCTTCCAGAATTCTTCATAAAGGTTAAACACCGGAATCAGGTCAATCAGTTCCATATTGGCTTCCCAATAAGAGCTTAAGGTTCCAACGTCCTTCCAGTATCCTCTGTATTCGTATGCAAAAATTCTGTCACCCTTCTCATGGCAGTACGGGATAATGTGCTTACCAAAGTCGCAGCCTTTCTGCTCAGACAAAGCAATCAGCGCCTCTTTGAGTACCTTCCATGTGAAAATATAGATACCCATGGAAGCCAGATTACTTCTCGGATTTGCCGGTTTTTCCTCAAACTCGTTGATCTTTCCGTCTTCATCCGTAATCACAACGCCGAAACGGCTTGCTTCCTCAATCGGAACCGGAATACAAGCGATGGTAACATCGGCTTTGTTTGCCTTGTGATAATCAAGCATCGCTTCATAGTCCATCTTGTAAATGTGGTCACCACCAAGAATCAGAACATATTCCGGATTGTAATATTCCATATATCTCAGATTCTGATAGATCGCATTCGCCGTACCTGTATACCACTCGGAGTTCGCGCTCTTCTCGTAGGGAGGCAGAATCGAAACACCTCCGATATTACGATCCAGATCCCACGGAATACCGATACCAATATGCGTATTCAGTCTGAGCGGCTGATACTGAGTCAAAACACCAACGGTATCAACCCCGGAGTTGATGCAGTTACTGAGCGGAAAATCAATAATACGATACTTTGCACCGAATCCGACTGCCGGTTTGGCAACGGATGATGTTAACACTCCCAGACGGGAACCCTGTCCACCTGCAAGGAGCATGGCAATCATTTCTTTCTTAATCATGCTGTCATCACCTCTGTAGTATTTAGTTTTTATATTTTATCACAGAACGTTCAAAAATGATAGTTCTTTTACGAAATTTCTGCGGAAAATCTAGACAAAATGATGCGTTTTTTCTCTTTTCGCAGAAAATTTTCAGCACAATTCATAAACTACTTTCATAATGTAATCGCAGGATTGTTTTTTCCGAAAAACAGCGCTATACTTTATCCAGAAAATCCATCAGAAAGGCATGGTATCCAAGGTGACTCATATCAACTTAGACTCCCCTCAGACAATACACTTTATCGGCATTGGCGGTATCAGCATGAGCGCTATCGCAGAACTGTTACACCGCAAGGGTTTTCGTATCAGCGGCTCGGACGACCGCAAAAGCCGTCACACCGAACAGCTTGAAGATCTCGGCATCGAAGTAATGTACGGTAACCGCGCCTCCAACATTCGCGAGGGTGTTGATCTGATTGTATATACTGCTGCCATCCGGGAAGATAATCTCGAGTACAAAGCAGCACTTGCTTCCGGTATTCCGATGTTGTCCCGCGCAGAACTGCTGGGACAGATTATGTTATCCTATAAAGATGCCGTAGGCATCGCCGGAACCCACGGCAAAACGACCACAACCTCCATGCTGTCTCTGGTACAGTTGGACGCCGGTTTCGATCCGACGATTCTTGTCGGCGGTGACCTTCCCGATATCGAAGGAAATCTTCGCATGGGAGGCTCTTCCCATCTTGTTATGGAAGCCTGCGAATACACCAACAGCTTCCTTCACTTTTTCCCAAAACACGCAATCATCCTTAATATAGAAGCAGACCATCTGGATTTCTTCAAAGACTTAGACGATATCCGGCATTCTTTCCGTAAGTACGCCGAACTCCTGCCGGAGGGCGGGCATCTTGTAATCAACGGAAAGATTGATAATCTTTCCGAATTGACCGAAGGACTTTCCTGCAAAGTCATCACTTTCGGAATAAGTGACGCTGCACCGACAGCTTCGTTTGACTACTCTGCTGCCACCCCTGTTTTTGA
This sequence comes from Lachnospiraceae bacterium, assembly GCA_045533585.1. GTDB lineage: Bacteria > Bacillota > Clostridia > Lachnospirales > Lachnospiraceae > SZUA-448. The sequence goes on from JAZSIB010000011.1 coordinate 8,060, forward strand.
CAATCTCGGCCGTGCTTCCTTTGAAGTTTTCCACAAAGGCAGTTCCCTCTGCAATATTAAACTCTCCGTACCCGGCATTCATAACGTGGAAAACGCTCTCGCAGCCATCGCTATGGGACACTCCCTGGGTGCCGATCCCGAGGCCTGCAGCAGCGCATTGGCACGCTTTACCGGCACCAAACGAAGATTTGAACTCAAAGGCACACTCGGCGGCATTACTATCATCGACGACTACGCGCATCATCCGGCTGAGATCCGGGCTGCACTGACTTCAGCCCGTGCATACGGAACCCATCGTGTTGTTTGTGTTTTCCAGCCGCACACCTATACCAGAACCCGCGCATTGCTTTCGGATTTTGCCGATGCGCTGACGCTGGCAGACCTGATTGTCCTTCCCGATATCTATCCGGCACGCGAAGAAGATCCGGGTGACATTTCCTCTCGTGACCTGGAACGTCTCTTGAAAGAAAAAGGTAAAGATGTTTACTATTTTCCTTCCTTTGGTGAGATTGAAGACTTCTTGCTTGAAAAATGTTGCGACGGAGATTTGTTGATAACCATGGGCGCCGGAGATGTGGTAAATATCGGCGAGTTTTTACTTGGGCAATAGTTATCAACATTATCCACTTGAGCATACGCAGTCTGTAGTCTGCCCCAAAGCTCGCCAGACAGCACCCTTTGTTTTTTTTCCACATTATCCACATTATCCACAACATCGATACCGATTGCATTTTCAGCGATTTAACTTCTTGCACCTGACGTTTTCTGTGCTATAATGAGTCCTGTTTCCGGCATCCGGTCATTAAGAGCTTGGGGAAGCTTTTGATAGGTAAGACCATGTCGGGATGCATATGAAAGTAGGAGTGTGGGTGGATATGAACAATATTTCCTTAACAATGAGTAAGAGTATGAACTCAACGGTTGTTTCCAACCGTTTTATCGATATATATATGCCTCGTGCAAACGGCTCTTATGTTAAGATTTATCTTTACCTGCTCCGCTGTATTTCGGATGCATCCACCAACATGTCTCTTGGCATGATTGCGGACAAGCTGGACGAAACGGAAAAAGACATCATCCGTGCATTGAAGTATTGGGAAGACACCGGCATCCTGACCGTAGACCGTTCTGTTTCCGGACAGATTACCAACGTTACTCTGTTAGACCTTGAGGATATCGTGAGTCCCGTTGCAGAAGAAAACATCAGTCCACGTTTTACCCTGATGCAGTCTTCTCCTTCCATCATTCCGCTGTTTTCCACAGCCGTAAGCCCGCAGCCGACCCCTGCCGCACCGCTTACTCCCGAACCGCGTCCGACTTACTCCGCCGCACAGGTCAGACAGTTGACCGCATCCGATGAGATTAAGTGGTTACTGCCACAGTTGGAACAGCTCCTGCTCCGTCCGGTAAAACCTTCGGAGATTCAGCTGGTATTATATTTTTACGAAAGTCTCGGTTTTTCCGCGGAACTCATTCTTTATTTATATGACTATTGTGTTTCCCGTGGTAAGAAAACGAATGCATACATAGAAAAAGTAGCACTATCCTGGGCTGCTGACGGCATTTCTTCCGCAGAAGAAGCAAAGGACGCCATCGCCCTTTACAACGAAAAACATTCTGCCGTAATGAAGGCATTTGGATTGAACCGGGCTCCGGTTCCTGCCGAGCTCTCTTATCTGCAGCGTTGGTTTGACGAGTACGGCTTTTCTGCCGATATGGTTGCGGAGGCCTGCAACCGCACTGTCCTTGCAATCAACAAGCCGGATTTCAAGTATGCCGATCGCATCCTGACTTCCTGGTATGAGCAGCAGATTCGAACTCGTATCGATCTGCAGAATTATAAAACTCCGGCAAAAACAATTGCCACACGGCCGCAGCCGACACAGCCTTCCGGCTCTTTCAACCGTTTTTCGCAGAGAAAATACACCGAAGATGATTATGTATCCATCGAACAGCGCATGCTAAATAAAAAGCAAGGCTAAGAAAGGACTTCCATGTCTCATCGTAACGATCACTACAATGCAGTTCGACGCATGTATGATTTGCGACAATTAAACAATCAACGTGAATACGACCTCCGCAAACAGGAGGTCTATCGTTGCGTTCCGGAGCTTGAAGCCCTTGACCGGCAGCTTGTAAGCAACTCTATCGCCAAGATTAAGAACTCGCTGCTGTCCGGCAAAGCAGTTTCCGAACAAACGCCGGCATCTCCGCCACATACCAACGGGAGCACGGCCTCTTCATTATCCGTGCATGAACAAAAAAGACGAAAGCTGTTAACAGAAGCCGGTTTTCCGGAAGATTATCTCGAACCAAAATACCAATGCCCGCACTGCAAGGACACCGGTTATATTGATGACAAGATGTGCAAGTGCTTTAAGGCCGCCGCCATCAATCTTCTCTATGCAGACAGCGGACTGCGTTGCGCTCTTGACAGCGAAAACTTTGATACTTTTTCTTATGAATACTACGCGGATGATATTACCGATTCTCTGACCGGTCTTACTCCGTATCAAAATATACAGAATGCCGTAAAAACTGCCCGGGAATTTATCCGCAACTTTGATCTTCCGGATGCCCCTTGCCGCAACCTTCTTATCTGTGGCAACACCGGTGTCGGAAAGACCTTCCTCACCAACTGCATTGCACGGGAGCTGATTCATTCCAATCACGGTGTAGTTTATCTCTCTGCCAACGAACTGCTCAGCGTTCTTGAGGATTATAAATTTAAGCGCAACACCGCATCCGCAGACACGGAAGCCATCAATGAGCGTTATGCGGCAATTCACGATTGTGACTTGTTAATTATTGACGACCTCGGAACCGAGATGACCAACAACTTCTCGGTAACCCAATTGTTCAATCTACTGAATAGCAGACAGCTTCAACGTCGATCCACGATCATTTCCACGAATCTGTCAATGCAGCACATCAAAGAAACCTATAGCGAACGTATCTTTTCCCGGATTGCATCTTCCTATGATTATATCCGCCTTTTCGGAGAAGATATCCGCTTAAAAAAACTATAGCAGGAGGACAACCCCATGGCCAAGCAGCAGGTAATGTTAGAGTCACTTCCGGTGGGCACACTCGGAATTCTGCCTCTCGAAAGCAGCAAAAAACTTGGACAAAAGGTAAACAACTATCTCGTCGAATGGAGAAATGAGCGCGAAACCGAGGAACACAATTCTCACGTAGCGTTCGCAGGATACCAGAGAGATTCCTATCTCATTGAAGCATCCTGTCCCCGTTTCGGCACCGGCGAAGCAAAAAGTATCATCAAGACCTCGGTACGAGGCGATGATATCTATCTGCTCGTAGACGTGTGCAACTACAGTCTGACCTATACCGTATGCGGGCAGACCAATCACATGTCCCCGGACGACCATTATCAGGATCTGAAGCGTGTTATCTCCGCTCTCGGCGGCAAGGCTCGTCGTATCACGGTTATCATGCCGTTCCTCTATGAGAGCCGCCAGCACAAGCGCAATTCCCGCGAATCCCTGGACTGTGCGATTGCACTTCAGGAGCTGACCAATATGGGTGTAGAGAGCATCATCACCTTTGATGCACACGACCCCCGTGTACAGAACGCAATTCCGTTAAGAACCTTCGAGACCATCCGTCCGACCTATCAGTTCATCAAAGCATTGCTCCGCAATGTACCGGACCTGCAGGTAGATTCCGAGCACATGATGATTATCAGTCCGGACGAAGGTGCCATGAGCCGTGCCGTATACTTTGCAAACGTAATCGGCGTGGACATGGGTATGTTCTATAAGAGACGTGACTATACCGTCATCGAGAACGGTCGTAACCCTATCGTTGCACACGAGTTCCTCGGTGCGGATGTAGAAGGCAAGGACGTTATCGTTATTGACGATATGATTTCTTCCGGTGACAGTTGCTTTGACGTAGCAAAAGAACTGAAGAAGAGAAAAGCCGGCAGAATCTTTATCTGCGCAACCTTCGGTCTTTTCACAAACGGTCTTAAGAAATTCGACGAAGCTTACGAAAGCGGATTGATTTACCGTGTCATCACCACCAACCTGATTTATCAGACGGATGAGCTTCTGTCTAAGCCATACTACATCTCGGCGGACATGAGCAAGTACATCGCCCTGCTGATTGACACCTTGAATCACGACCGTTCCATCAGCGATCTGCTCGACCCGACAGAACGTATCCGTAACATCATCAGCAAATATAAAAAATAACATTCTGCAGATTGTATTCTGCAGAGGCAATTTTGGGGTTTATATAAATATAGAGGGTGTTCCACAAAGGAGCACCCTCTATTATTATCTTTTTTTAATTTCAAACACAAATCATCTTCTGTGCTACTCTTCACCATTTTCCCAAGTAACATCTTCTTCTACATAACCACTCTTCGCCATTCTGCGCGCTACCAGCTTCACAACAAAACCGGAAACGAGACTCAGTGCCATCACGAGCCAGCCGGCAATGATATTGGCCGTCAGAGAATATCCGTCTGCTGCACCGTAAATACCGCCGCCGGAGAACAACACAAACATGTTCCAGATAAAGAGAACCGTCAGCACTACCGGTGCCAAAAACTTAATCGAAACCATAAACCACCATGTCGGCATCTTAAACTTTACTGTATTTCGATTGATCTCATCCAACACCTTCGAAGTCTTAAAGCACCAGCCAACCACAACAACCTCCAGAATACCGGTAAACACTAAGGTATAACTATTAATGAAGTTATCTATGATATCCAGCCATGCAAGACCGGCGCCGGTAACGAAGATGAGACCAAGTACGCCGCCGATTACACACAGACTAAAAGTCGTCTTTCTCTTGTCAAACTTAAACTTATCTGAGATTGCCGTAGAAACGCCCTCTACAATTGAGAACAGGGAATCTACCGCCAATGTAATCAGACAGAAATAAAATACCACTGCAAACAGCGCATTCACCCACGGAATACTCGTCAGGCTGACAATCGCCTGCGGATAAATAATGAACGCTGTATTGATACCGGAAGCACTCATATTGCCGAGCATTCCCGTTCCCGCCATCGTAGTAAACATAACGATACCGGCAAGCACACTGATCAGCATATCCGAAAACGCAATGATAATACTGTCCACTGCGATATTGCTCTTGCTATCAAGGAAAGATCCGTAAGCGAACATAATTGCCATTGCTACCGACAGGGAATAGAACACCTGACCAATTGCATCAATCCAAAGCGCTGAACTTCTCAATGCGCTCCAGTCCGGAACAAACAGCTTTGCCAGACCTGCCATTGCACCATCCATGGTAAGACCCCGGATTGCAAGAATCACAAGACATACCACCGGAAGCGCAACCGTATACTTAACTACCTTACCAACACTGGTCGTACCTTTGCGAATGCAAAAATAACAAATCACCCACGCTGCAACAAGGCAAATCAGAACCGGCCATGCTATGGTTGTATACCCGGAAGTTGTTCCGGTCGTTTTAATCAGATTCGACCATATTTTGCTTGCACCTACAGAGTCTCCCGTAAACTCGGCAAACTTATGGCTGGAAAACAACATAAGAATTACCCACGCAAACACTACCGCATAATAAACAGAAATAAAAAATCCGTTTGACACTGCAATCCAGCCAATCGGCTCTGCCTTCTTATGCACCGCACGCATAGAACCTGCAGCACCCTGACGGGTCTTTCTTCCGATGGCAATCTCCATCATCAGCATCGGAATACCGATTGCAAGCATCGCTATCATATACACAAACAAAAAAGCTCCGCCACCGTGCTTTGCTGCGAGTCCCGGAAAACGCCATGCATTTCCAAGACCTACGGCAGAGCCGATAGCCGCCAAAATAAATGTAGAACGGGATGACCATGTGTCACGCATAAATAATACCTTTACCTTTCCAAAATTATGGGTATTATATCATGCTAATTTATTTATTGCAATAAATTCTGTATATCGACATCCACTATTTCAGCACTTTTCTCATCAGCTCCATTCACTATCCTATCAATGTTTATTTCCCCTGTCCTTCGCAGAATTTTTAGCACTCGGAATCCCCATAAGCGCTTTCATTCCTTCCGATTCCTGATTCGCCGCTCCGGTAAACGCCCCCTTCGCCGGACAGGATATTGACTCAAACTGGTATACATCCAGGTACGCCTCCAGTTCCTTTTCCGAATCCGGTCCGAGCGGCACCGACCCGGTACAATCCATCGACGAAATGGCATTCATCTGAGGCTCCGTAATGCGGTACGGATTCTCCACACGATTGAAAAGATCATCCTTGTCAGTCTCTTTCGCTTTATTCTTACATAATTTATTATCCCCTATTTTACCCTTTAATTCTTTCATTCTTTTTGCTCCTTCCGGCTACGATTCATTTTCACGACAGAACTACGTTTCCTGTCACGCATATTGTCCTACTATTTTTCATAACTATAGCATTTCACAAATATCGAATGATTATTCTAAATTCGTTTTCACCGGCTTTCACAATCATTTACTTTTAGGAATCATTTTAATATAATACAACATAATAAAGGAAACATAATTAGTAAGTCTTATGCATACACGAAGCCAAAACAACGAAAGGACTCCTTCATTTATGAATTACCGTTTTGTTGCCATCGATGTTGACGGCACCCTGCTTGACAGTAATAAAAAATTAAGTACATATAATAAAGAAACGATTCAACAGTGTATCAGGAAAGGTATCACGGTCTGCATCTGCACCGGACGCCCCTTACAAACTATCGACCGTTTCACGGAGCTGCTTGGCGCCAAGGAATGCCCAGCTGTTCGGAAGATGCCGTTTATCCTCTACAACGGCGCTATGGTTGCAGTCGGCGAAAAACACGACATCATCTTTGAGCAGCCTTTGTCTGAGAATGCAGGAAAAGAACTTCTTTCTCTCGGACAGGAGCTTGGTTCCACCCTGATTGCCTGGTCCAAGAACAAGCTCTATGTCAACGAATTGAACGACCGCATCGAAAACTACTGCACCATCACCCCGGTTGAACCGATTCCGATTACCGACCCGGATGCGCTTGCAAAACAAGGCATCAACAAGATGATCTGGTACGATGACGCAGAACGCATGCCAGCCCTCATCGATGTCCTGAATACCAAACCGGTACGACAAGAGATTAACTACTTCACCTCCAACCCACTCTTTTTGGAGCTGGTAGACAAGCGATGTTCCAAGGGACTTGCCATCGAGCAGCTCATCCGTCACCTCGGTATCCCACGCGAAGAGACCATCGCCATCGGAGACGGTTATAACGACATCCCTATGCTGGAATTTGCCGGACTTGGCATTGCCATGGACAATGCCTGTGACGCGGTGAAGGCTGCTGCCGACGCCGTTACCGACACCAACGACAACGACGGTGTTGCAAAAGCACTCAGCCGATACTTTACATAATCACAATTTTCTGCTATAAATATACTGTTGCGTTCGGGGAAACAGGTGAATTAAATCCTCTTCTGATAACCGCGAGCGCCGGTTCATGAGAAAATAACACTTTAGGAGAATTTGCACATGAAAAATTCAAACAAAAAACGTATTTCTTTATTTCTTGGTATGATGCTGATTGTGGCTATGGCACTCTGTGCCACTGGCTGTGGCAAAGAAGAAAGCACAGATAATATCCCTACTCCCGGTCTTGTCTCTCCGGGCGTTTACGAAGATCTGAGTAACATCGGCGAAGGCAGCAAAAAATTTGATCTTATTATTATGGATATCGACGGTAATGAAACACTCCTGACCATCAGCACCGATCAGGAAACCGTAGGTGCTGCACTGCAGGAGCACGGCATCATCTCCGGTGAAGCAGGTGAATTCGGACTGTATATCAAGACCGTAAACGGCATTACCGCTGACTATGACGTAGACCAGACCTACTGGGCCTTCTACATTGAAGGTGAATACGCAAGCTCCGGTGTTGATACCACCAAAGTTGAAAGCGGTATTACCTATTCCCTCGAAGTTACCAAATAATCTTTTGGAATTTTTAGCAAAAACAATTACGCAATATAAAATTAGGCAACCGATAACCGGTTGCCTAATTTTCTTATCCCTATATTCTATAACTTCAACTTATATTTATTCTGCCTCTAACTGACTCTCATGCTTCTCGAAGAAGTCTACTCTCGGCTCAAGGAACTTAAACTCGTGCGTTGCCGGATCATCCATAAACGCGGTCAACGGTTCAAAGATGTAATTCCAGTCAAACACTCTCTCGTCTACATTCAGATAC
>JAZSIB010000230.1:0-4246 GCA_045533585.1 Lachnospiraceae bacterium
GAAGCATATTACGGTGAGGACTATGCGGAAGGCTACGAAGGCGAGTACGCAGAGGCTTACGGAGAGTACGAAGAGAGTTATGGTGAGGACGAGTACTATGAAGCAGAAGATGCAGAAGCAGCTTCTGTAGATGAGGAAGAATCCGAAGAGTAAGAATGGATGAACAGACAGGCAGCTTGTTACAGGCTGCCTGCTTTTTCAAGTAAAATGAAGACCGGTGAGCTGCCGGTTTTGAAACGGAGGAAACGGATGAATATATGGAGTCATATGGAAGGGTATGACAGGGAGCTGGATCAGAATGAATTTGACCAGAAACTCTGGGATGCCATCCGTGAAGAAGAGTTTGAATTCGATGAGCAGTTTGAAGATTACCTGCATGCTTACGGATTCGACAATGTGCATGATTTCTTAAAGGTTGTGAGACGCAAAAAGACGATGGGGATTTTGCATGATTGACAATAGTGATGTTTTCGGCAGGTCGACTGATTATGAATTGCATCGGTGACCCGCTCCCGCTTGGGACGTAACGCAGCGCCACTAATATTCCGTCGGTGCAGAGCTTGCCGGAACATAAGTGTCGGCGTTACTCTACAGTCACCGATTGCAATTTCATAACAAGTCGACCTGCCTCGCAAGCAAAAAAAGTGTGTCGTAAAACGGCACACTTTTTGTTGTTATTGTCTATCATATATAAATAGGAGGACTACAGGGTGAATCGTCCGGATGCTCCGCAGGGAAGGACGAGATTGCCTTTTCCGACCGGGAGGCCGATCTCCGATGCGGCTACCTGACCGCCGAAGCGTTGTACCAGTTCGATGTTCATCAGGTATGAGAGCACGGCAGGCTGGAGCCCGGTAGTGTAGGAATTAATAAGGAAGAATAATGGCTTTTCCTTGAGAACTTCGCAGGTGAGCTTCAGGAATGGGTGGAGTGAAGTTTCCATCTTCCAGATTTCGCCCTTCGGTCCTCTGCCGTAAGAGGGCGGGTCCATGATGACGGCATCGTAACGATTGCCCCGGCGGATTTCGCGTTCTACGAATTTCTGGCAGTCGTCTACGATGTAGCGGATGGGTGCGTCACCGAGACCGGAGACTGCGGCGTTTTCTTTTGCCCAGGTTACCATGCCTTTGGAGGCATCGACGTGGGTGACCTCTGCCCCGGCTGCTGCGGCAGCAAGGGTTGCACCGCCGGTATACGCGAATAAGTTGAGAACCTTAATCTGACGATTTGGGTTTTCTTTTTTTGCATCGGAAATCAGTTTGGAAAACCAATCCCAGTTTACCGCCTGCTCCGGAAACAGACCGGTGTGCTTAAAACTAAACGGTTGAAGACGGAAACGCAGATTGCGGTAAGAGATTTCCCAAACATTCGGAAGATTGAAAAACTGCCACTCGCCGCCGCCTTTGCTGCTACGGTGGTAGTGTGCGTTTGGCTTTTTCCAACCGGGATGGGTCTTGGGAGTAGTCCAGATAACCTGGGGGTCCGGACGGATGAGGAGATAATCGCCCCAACGTTCCAGCTTTTCGCCATCACAACTGTCTATTACTTCATAATCTTTCCATTGGTCAGCTAACCACATATAGAACCTCGCTTTGTTTCGGATATATTTTGATTGCGGTTGATTTGTGAGTGAAGGAATCATTCCGCGACGATTGACATAATAATATGAAGAAATCGTATGTTTAATAGTAGCAAAACAATTGTAAACCGTCAATAAAGAAGAGCGGTGTTTTAAAAGAAGTTGACGGGGTGTCGGTTTTGCACTAAACTTAAATGGAATATTGTCGAATTGGAGGCAAAGTTGAAATAGTTTGTTCTCAAAATGGAGGAAATTATGGTAATTCAATATAAATGTCCATCCTGTGCAAGTGATTTATCTTATGATATCGAAAAAGATGGTATGTTATGTCCGCATTGTCAGTTGATGATTCCGCTCGACCAGCTTCCGAAGGTAGATGTTCCGGAGGGAGAGACGGATGATGACATGCCGGATGTGCCGATTGATGCAGCGGAGGTTCCGGATGAGGCTGATTATACATATCAGGATGATAATACACATGAGCAGCAGACTTTTGGCACAGAAGCGGTAGAGTTTTTTTGCCAGAACTGTGGTGCAGTGATTGTCTCGGATGAGAATACGGCAGCCGCGTGGTGTCATTATTGTGATTCGCCGGTAGTATTACAGGATCGTTTGTCAGGGCAACTGGCACCGACTTATGTGATTCCGTTTAAGGTGACGAAGGAACAGGCGCAGAAAGCCTTTGAAGATTGGAGCAGGAAAGGGCTGTTTACACCAAAGTCCTTTAGAGATGCAAAGAAAGTAAAGAGTGTGCAAGGGGTTTATGTTCCGTTCTGGTTGTATGATGTCAGCAGTGAAGGAACTGCACAGGCACATGCGACGAAAGTCCGTACCTATGTAAGAGGAGATTATATTTATACCGAGACTCGGCATTTTAATATATTCCGTAGAGCAAAGCTAAATTATCTCCATGTGCCTGCGGATGCTTCGGAGAAGATGGACGATAATATTATGAATCTTCTTGAACCGTATGACTATAAGGAATTGCAAAAATTCCAGATGCCGTTTCTTGCCGGTTTTTCTGCAGATAAGTACAGCTATACCGCAGATCAGATGTATGACAGGGTCCGGGCGAGAGTGGATGGCTTTGTCAGACAGTATATTCGCGGGACAGTGAGCGGTTACTCTACTGTAAACTATCAGTCGGAACTGGTGAATAGTGAGCAGAAACATGCAGACTATACCATGCTCCCGGTTTGGATTTTCAGTTATGATTATAAAGATTCGGAGCATATGTTTGCAATGAACGGACAGACCGGCAAGATTGTAGGAAAACTGCCGATTGATAAGAAACGGGTATTTGGTTTCTGGAGCTTATTTGCCGGTTGCGGATTCACCCTGTTGATGTTAATCCAGGCGCTTTCTGCGTGGGCTGAGTATTTGGGATAAGGATTGTTGTATCTGAATATAACATGTTTGGGAATGAGGATGAATATGAAGAAGTTATTAGCGGTATTGATAGCGTGTATCTGTTTTGCATCAGCTGGTCAGGGAGCGTTGCGTGTTTCTGCCGTGGAATCGACTCTGACGGAAGAACAGACACAGAAAAATGCAGAAAAAGTCAGTCTTGAAAAAACAAGAGTCTATGATTATGCCGATCTGCTGACGGCAGAGGAAGAGACAGAACTGGAGCAGCGTTATTATCTCTGGGGACAGGAAGCAGATACCGATATTGTTCTTGTAACCACAGAACAGATGGAAGGGAAGTCTGACAAGGTATATCTTGAGGATTTTCAGGATGAATTGTATTTTTCACAGGATATTCTTGCGGAGAATGCTGCCCTGATGCTGATCAATATGGAAGACAGAGTTGTGACCATACAAGGATATGGGGATTGTGAGTACTGGCTGAATAATGACAGAATTGAGTATATTCTTGACTGGGTATATGAATATCTGGTGGATGGTGATTACTACAATGCTGCAGTAAGCTTTGGTGAACAGACTGTTTATTACATGGGTCAGGACAAAGGGGTGTCAACCGAATATGAACCCGGACAGGATTACGGAGAGACTTACGGCGCTGAAAGTGATTATTATACGGAGCCTCTGAAGGAGCGGTATACATTAGGAGAATATCTTGGTAAGGTATTATCGGAGGCTTTTTTCGGAACATTGCTGATTGCAGTGATTGGTTCGACAGTAGCGTGTCTGATTATCGGGGTAAACCGAAAATCGAAGAATACGGTATATGCGGCAACGTATATGGACCAGAATAACTCCGGACTTACTGCCAGGAGAGACGATTATCTTCGCACGACGGTAACCAAGGTACGCCGACCGAAAGAGTCAAGCAGCAGTGGAGGAAGAAGTTCCGGCGGCGGTGGAAGAAGCTCCGGTGGACGTTCGCACAGTGGCGGAAGCAGAAGATTCTGATTCCGGGAGCGGAAAAAATTCTTAAAGCAGGTAAAAAACATTTAAAAACATTAAAAAACATTAAAAAAGTCCTTGCATTTTATGGATATGCGGTATATAATAGGTCACGTTGTGACGTTGATAGCGTAGAAGCGTGAGGTTGCTGCTGATATTTAGCAGGTTTTCCGTGGAGCGAATGTCAAGTTATGAAACTGGCGACAAGTCACTGTACCGCATATTCCATATGCACATTCTGCTACAGGCAGATAAACCGTGTACAAATTCGGCTTTCGGGATGAGCTGAACAAGCGC
>JAZSIB010000188.1:0-8597 GCA_045533585.1 Lachnospiraceae bacterium
GACACAGCACAACAACTCCATGGATTCGGATTTTATGGATTTGTTTGGTGACACGGATTTTGGTTACAATGTATTTGTGCGTTCGGGACAGGAGAGCATTGAGGAAGCGGTTGATATCTCGAACCGTTTTTTGTTCTTTCTTGGAAGTTGTGTTATGGCGATTGCCGCATTTGTTTCTTATCTGTTCAGCCGTAGGTTCACACGCCCGGTACTGGAGCTGGCTCAGATCGCAAGTAAGATGTCGGAACTGGATTTTCAGACGAAGTATGAGGTGGACGGCGAGGATGAGATAGCCGTACTTGGCAACAGTATCAATTCGCTGTCGGAGAAATTGGAACATACGATTTCGGAATTGAAGAGCGCTAATATCGAGTTACAAAATGATATTGAACGGAAAACGCAGATGGACGAGGTGCGGAAGGAGTTTTTGTCGAACGTTACCCATGAGTTGAAGACGCCGATTGCCTTAATCCAGGGATATGCGGAAGGTCTGAAGGATAATATAAATGAAGATCCGGAGAGTAGAGAGTTTTATTGTGAAGTTATTATTGACGAAGCAATGAAGATGAATAAGATGGTAAAGAAGCTCTTGTCCCTGAATCAACTTGAAGTGGGGACGGCGCAGCCGGAGATTGAGCACTTTGATCTGGTTCCGTTGGTTCGTTCAGTACTGGCATCCACGGAGATACTGTTCCAGCAGAAGCAGGTTGCTTTAAATCTGTATACGGATGAGTCTGTCTATGTGTGGGCAGATGAATATATGATAGAAGAAGTGTTTACGAATTTTATCAGCAATGCGATTAATCATGTCGATGGAAAGATGCAGATTAATGTAAGCCTGCGGAAAGAAGGTGACAAGGTTCGCCTGTCTGTATTCAATACCGGTGAAGTGATTCCGGAAGAAGCACTTTCACAGGTCTGGGTGAAGTTTTACAAGGTGGATAAGGCGCGAACCCGCGAGTACGGAGGGAGCGGTATCGGTCTGTCAATTGTAAAAGCGATTATGGAATTGCACCGCCAAAACTATGGCGTTTTTAATCGGGAAGATGGTGTGGAATTCTGGATTGAGCTGGATGGCGGTGAAAATCTGGGAAAATACAGCCGGAATTTTGAAAATCTGTAAGTATTTGCTGTAATTTTTTCAAAAAAGCTATAATTTTGTATTCAATGATTGCCGATTTAGAAAATAAGTGGTATTATATAGCTAAGGAATTCTATATATATGATAGAATTTCTTTAAGAAGAATCTCAAAGAGTGAGATTAGATTGAGGTGTCAGCTTGAAAAAAGTTCTGACTATGATTTTAATGGTATGTATGTTGGGCCTGACCGGCTGTGTGCATATGGTAGAGATGACGGACGAAGAGTCTGAGACTGTCGCGCGCACGGCTGCTTGGCTTTTGTTTAAATACGATAAAAACTATACTGAGAATCTGATTACGCCGACCCCTATTCCATCTCCGACGGAATTGCCGTCTCCGACGGCTACACCGACACCGCTGCCGGATGAGGTGTTGGAACCGGAACAGACAGGCAGTGACCAGATGATTAACAGTGGTCCGGTGTTACCGGAGAGCAATACGACTCCGGATGAACTGATAGGAAACACCGGAGTGAGACTGATCTATGACGGTTATGAGCTTTATGACAGTTATACCTTTGATTCCTTTAGTGTAGAACCGAAAAAGGCAGAGAACTGTCTGATGATTGTATTCCTGAAACTGAAAAACGTAGGAACGGAAACAGCGGCTGTTAATGTGCTGGAGCTTCAACCGAAGTGTCAGTTGTATGTTGACAAAACAGAAGTACTCAGCCCGAAGCGAACGGTGCTGCTGAATGATTTTCAGTATTTGTCCGTGGAGATTCCGACAGGAGAAGAGTACAACAGTGCTCTGGTATTTGAAGTAGATAAAGCATTTGCTCCTACTGAGCTGGATTTGTTTATGACAGTCGGAGACAATGTTGCACATATAAATTTACAGTAATAAACTATACTAAGAAAACGGAGGACGGTTTATGGAGACTAATATTTTATTGGAAAGTGGCACAAACGAACTTGAGATTCTGGAGTTTTCCGTAGGCGGAAACTATTATGGAATCAATGTTTCAAAGGTAAGAGAGATCCTGCCTTACAAGGCTCCGACCCCGGTACCGAACACACATCCGGCAGTAGAAGGTGTGTTTATGCCGCGTGGTGAGATTATTACGATTGTTAATCTTTCTAAGAGTTTGGGATTGAACCTTCCTACCGAGAGCAGCGACATGTACATAATTACCAACTTTAATAAGTTGAATGTTGGTTTCCATGTGCAGAAGGTTCACGGAATTCACAGATTGTCATGGACTCAGATTAACATGCCGGATGCTACCATTAATGCAGGTGGACAGGGCGTTGCAACCGGTATCGTTAAGCTTGAGAATAAGCTGATTGTTATCTTGGACTTTGAGAAGATTGTTTCGGATATCAGTCCGGAGACCGGTCTTCGCGTATCTCAGTTAGATGCATTACAGGAGAGAGACCGCAACATGATTCCGATTGTGATTGCAGAGGATTCGCCTTTCCTTGAGAAGATGATTGTAGACTGTCTGAATAAAGCCGGTTATATGAACATTAAGAAAAATTCCAATGGTCAGGAAGCATGGGATTTGCTTTGTAGCTATAAGCAAAAACCGGAGCTTCAGGATTATGTTCGTTTGGTTGTTACGGATATTGAGATGCCGCAGATGGATGGACATCGTCTTACGAAGTTGATTAAGGATGATCCGGTACTCGGCAAGATTCCGGTTGTTATTTTCTCATCTCTGATTAATGATCAGATGTACAAGAAGGGTGAGGCAGTGGGTGCAGATGCTCAGCTTACCAAACCGGAGATCGGACAACTGGTAGAAGCAATTGACAGATTGATTTTAGAAAATCAGAAGTAATGGTGTGAGGCGACATGGCAAATTGCAGATCCTGCGGAATTGAGATTCCCGAAGGAAGTGTATATTGTAACGAGTGTGAAGAGAGAATGAAAGCAGACGAATCGTATCTGGATAGTCTGCTTAGTTCTGTTGTCGCGAATTCGGCAGAGATTATGCAGGAGCGTCCCCAGGTAAAGACAACGGCAGAGCCGGTTGAGTCTGTTTTTTCGACGAGAGAAGAACCGGATGATGAGGTTTTTCCTGTGTTTGAAGAAACACAGGAAGTCGAAACTTTTTCGGATATGGAGGAAACTCAGGAAGATGAAGCTTTTCCTGAAGCGGATGAGCTTTTTCCGGCGTTTGCGAACGAAACAGAAGAAAATGATACATACAGTATTTTTTCAGAGTCGGATGACAGCTATCTGGATAATCTGTTTGCGGAAGATACTGACAGTGAAGCAGAAGAGTCAGAGCGCTTGTTTGATGAAGCTGTGGAAGCAACGGATGCAAGTGCGCCGGAAGATTTCTTCGAAGAGATTGATGTAGACGAACTCAGGCAGGAGGCCGCAGAGTTTGACTATGCGATGACTCAGATGGAAGATGTAACGGAGCCGATCGCTGTAGCTGAAGATGATTTTGAATCAGCCGGAGAAGTGGCGGATGTGTCGCCGGATATTGGATATTCGGATACTTTTGCAGATGATGAGCTGGATATGGAAGCTATGATGGCAGGGGAAGCCTTGGCAGAAGAAGTGTTCTCCATGCCGCAGTTTGCAGAAGAAGCAGTTGGAGAGACAGCAACAGAAGAGGATCCGTTTGCCATGTTTGGTATAGAGTCTCCTGCAGAAGAACAGGCGCCGGTATCAGAACCGGATGATATTATGAACTTCTGGAATCTGGTTGGGGGCGAAGGCGAACAGGAAATCGACGAACTAGCGTCTTCTGATTTCGCAGACGGATTGCAGGATATCTTTGGTTCGGATGTTGATTATATGGATCTTTCCATGGCAGCACAGGCAACCGAAGATGCTGTTGAGGATGTTTCGGAGACTGCAAAACCGAAAAAGAAAGGTTTGTTTGCACGATTGTTCGGAAATGTGCGGGAGGACCTGACTCCGGAGCAGATAGAAGAACGCAAGAGAATTGCACTTGAGAAGTTCGAGGAAGATGAGCTTAGAGCTGCCGAAGAGTCTGCACGGGAAAAACAGAACAAAGAAGAACGTGCAAAACAGAAGGAAGAAGAAGCTGCGCAGAAGCTGGCTGAGAAAGAGATTCTTGCAAAGAAGAAGGCCGAAGAGAAGCTCTTAAAAGCGGAAGAAAAAAGAATCCGCAAGGATAAAAAAGAGCAGGCAAAGCGTGCCTTACTTGCAGAGATAGAAGAGAACGAAGGTAAGATAAACAAGTTCGGTGCTTCGATTATTTTTGTAATGTTTGCCGCTGTTTTGTGCCTGATTACGGTCGGTACGAGTTATTACAATTATAAGATTTCTATCGATAAGGCACAGTTTGACTTTGATTTGCAGCGCTACGACGATGCGTACAATGATGTTTACGGCCTTGATATCAAAGAAGAGGATATGGAGCTGTACGACAAGATTATGACGGTGCAGTATGTCAATGTACAGCTGTTATCGTATATGAGATACAACTCTCTGGATATGGATGCAGAAGCTTTGGACTCTTTGATGAAAGGCTTACGTCGTTATGAAACGTTTATTCAGCATGGTACAGAGCTCGGAGTAAAGGAAGACTTGAATTATCTGAAAAAACAGATTGTTCAGCAGCTATATGATGTATTCGGAATTACGGAAGAAGATGCTTATACGATGCTTGCATTGGAATCTCAGGATGAATACAGCTTGTTCGTATATGATATTGTTTCAAGTTTACAATAAATTTTTGCAATACAGATTGGAAAAAAGATATGATAGCAATCATTGATTATGATGCGGGGAATCTGAACAGCGTACAGAAGGCGTTTCAGTTCCTTGGTGAAGAAGCAGTAATCACCCGTGATTCTGAGGTGATTCGAAATGCAAGCCATGTGGTACTGCCGGGTGTCGGAGCATTTGCAGATGCGATGGAGAACTTACAGCAGTATGAGCTTGTAGAAGTAGTAAGAGAAGCGGCTTTCTCCGGAAAGCCGTTTTTGGGTATTTGTTTAGGGCTGCAGCTCCTGTTTGACTCCAGCGAGGAATCTCCGGGTGTGAAGGGTCTGTCGATACTGCCGGGTAAGATTCTCAGAATCCCGGATGCAGAAGGTCTTAAGATACCGCATATGGGATGGAATTCGCTCGAAGTAAAGCCGAGAGCTAAGTTGTTTGCCGGATTGTCGGGAGAACCGTATGTGTATTTTGTACACTCGTATTATCTTGCGGCAGAAAATGAGGCAGATGTAGCAGCAACGACAGAGTATAGTACTTTGATTCATGCTTCAGTAGAACATGACAATATCTTTGCTTGTCAGTTCCATCCGGAGAAGAGCGGCGAAGTGGGACTTGAGATACTGAGACGTTTTGCAGCGCTATAATGCGGAGCCAATAGCCGCAGTTGACGGATAATGTGAATCGTAAGTATTTTGTAAATATTGTGTCTGTAAGAGATGATATCTTTCAAAGAGTGAATCATTCTGTTTGCAGGTGCTGGAAAGACATGGTTGATTGAATGTATACGAAGAGAATTATTCCCTGCCTGGATGTAATGAACAACCGGGTAGTAAAGGGAACCAATTTTGTGAATTTAAGAGATGCAGGAGACCCGGTAGAGGTTGGTGCGTTGTACAGTGAATCTGGTGCAGATGAGCTGGTGTTCCTTGATATTACGGCATCTTCTGATGCACGCGATATTAAGATTGATATGGTACGCCGTGTGGCAGAGCGGGTATTTATCCCGTTCACTGTTGGCGGTGGTATCCGTACGGTAGATGACTTCAAGGCAATCTTGCGTGCCGGTGCGGACAAGGTGGCAGTGAACTCGGCAGCGATTATGAATCCGAACCTGATTGCAGAAGCGGCAGATAAGTTCGGCAGCCAGTGTGTGGTAGTTGCCATCGACGCGAAGAGAAGAGCAGACGGTAGTGGTTGGAATATATTCAAGAACGGCGGCAGAGTCGATATGGGCATCGATGCCCTCGAATGGGCAAAGAAGGCAAACGACCTCGGTGCCGGTGAGATACTTTTAACTAGTATGGACTGTGACGGAACAAAAGCCGGATATGATTTGGAGCTGACGAGAGCTGTATCCGAGTTGGTATCCGTACCGGTTATTGCTTCCGGTGGTGCCGGAACGATGGAGCATTTTTACGATGCATTTACAGAGGGAAAGGCAGATGCTGTACTGGCAGCTTCCCTGTTCCACTATAAAGAGATGGAGATTATGGATCTGAAGGAGTATCTGGCAGGCAGAGGCATCTCCATGCGAATGAGGTGTAAGGTAGATGGCAGCAATCAGTAACGATTGGGCTGAGAAAATCAGCGCAGAGTATAAAAAGCCATATTACAGAGAGTTGTTCAATTTTATCAAAGAAGAATACTCGAAAGTAGTGGTATACCCACCATCCGAAGACATTTTCAATGCGATGCACCTGACTCCGCTTTCCAAGGTAAAGTGCGTCATTCTCGGACAAGATCCGTACCACGAACCCGGACAGGCACATGGACTGTGCTTTTCCGTAAAGCCCGACATCAAGATACCACCATCTCTCGAGAACATCTATAAAGAATTGCACGATGATATCGGCTTTGAGATACCAAACCATGGCTATCTCGAAGAATGGGCAAAGCAAGGCGTATTGCTCTTAAACACAGTCCTGACCGTACAGGCGCACCGTGCCTTTTCCCATCGCGGCAAAGGCTGGGAGCAGTTCACGGATGCCATCATCCGAACAGTCAGCGAGATAGACCGTCCCGTTGTATTCCTGCTCTGGGGCAAACCCGCACAGGAGAAGAAAGCACTGCTGAACAATCCCAAACATTTGATACTCGAAGCCCCGCATCCGAGTCCGCTGTCTGCATACCGCGGATTCTTCGGTTGCAGACACTTCAGCAAGGCGAACGACTTCCTGATGAAGAACGGCGAGACACCAATCGATTGGACACTGCCGAGTGAAGTGCGGATGCAGTAAGGCATATTGTGATAAACAAGGAAAACATAATAAGTGCTGTAACAATTGTGATAATAACAAGTGTTACAGCACTTTTGATTTTTTATACATTAGGAAGTAGCAGAAGAGCAGTGATTCACTTTGATGTTTGGCTTTGGGTTTCGAGGCTTGAAGGTGTTATAATATTGCATCAGTGACCGTGGAGGAACGTCGGCCCTTATGTTGCGACAAGCGTAGCGCAGTCGGAATATTAGTGCGTTACGTTCCGACCGAGTGAAAACGCGTCACAGATGCAAATTATAACATCTCCAAGCCGAAAATTAGTTGGAATACAAAAGTAATCACGGCTTCATATTCCGTACTGCACTCGCCAGCATCAGTTTGATACGGTTCAACTGATTTACTTCGCTTGCGCCCGGATCATAGTCTACAGCAACGATATTTGCCTCAGGATAGCAGCGACGAAGCTCCTTGATAACACCTTTGCCGACAATGTGGTTCGGCAGGCAGGCAAACGGCTGTGCACAGACGATGTTCGGAGCACCGCTGTGAATCAGTTCAATCATCTCACCGGTTAAGAACCAACCCTCACCGGTCTGGTTGCAGATGGAGACAATCGGTTCTGCGTATTTTGCAAGGGTCTCGATCTTCGGCGGAGCGGTGAAGCGTTTGCTCTTTTCGAGCGCTTGGTTCATATCTTTTCTGAGCCAGTTCAGAACCTTGATAATCAGCTTTGTAAGCAGAGCTGATTTTTTGCTTTTTCCGAGGTAACGGTGCTTATAGATGTTGTTGTAGAAGCAGTAGCTAAAGAAGTCTAAGAGGTCAGGAACGACGGCCTCCGCACCTTCCGCTTCTAAGAGGTCAACCAGATAGTTGTTCGCAGCCGGCAGGAATTTTACCAGGATCTCACCGACAACGCCGACTTTTGGCTTTTTTATGCTTTCATCGAGCGGAATCTCGTCGAATTCCTTTACAATATCTACGAGGTTCTTACGGAATTCTCTTAAGTTACCGTTTGTAACGGATTTCTTGCAGATATCGCTCCATTTTTTATGCAGGGCGTTAACTGAGCCGGGAACTGCCTCGTAAGGGCGGGTGCGGTATACTACGCGCATGAATAAGTCACCGTAAATCAGTGCCTGCATACAACGGGTTAATACCGGAAGGGTAACCTTGAAACCAGGGTTTTTCTCAAAGCCCTGTGCACTGAGAGAGATAACCGGAACATGCTCTAATCCGGCTTTTTTTAATGCGCGGCGGATGAAGCCGATGTAGTTGGTTGCACGGCAACCGCCACCGGTCTGTGTAATAATGACCGCTACTTTATTGGTATTATAACGGCCGGAAAGAAGTGCTTCCATAATTTGCCCGACAACAATCAGGGAAGGGAAGCAGGCATCGTTGTTTACATATTTCAGCCCAACATCAATTGCGGTGCGGTTGTCATTCGGAAGTACTTCCACATTGAAGCCGCCGGAACGCATTGCAGGTTCCAGAAATTCAAAGTGAATCGGTGACATTTGTGGACACAGAATCGTGTATTCCTTACGCATTTTTTCCGTAAATACGGCAAAGTCGGATCGAAGCCATGT
>JAZSIB010000213.1:0-3303 GCA_045533585.1 Lachnospiraceae bacterium
TTCGGTGTACGGTAGTTTTCCGGGTGCCATCTGGAACGGTGGAAGAGCTGTGTTCGGCATTACGTACAAGGCCGATATGGAACGTTTGATTAAGACCTATAATGATAAGGGCGTTCCGGTGCGCTTTACCTGGACGAATTCTCTCTTAGAAGAGAAGCACTTGAACGATACGTACTGTAACCTGATTATGCGGGTGGCAGATAACGGTCTGAATCAGGTGTTGGCGAATACGGAGATACTGGAAGCATATATCCGTGAGAATTATCCGAAGTATTCGATTATCTCGTCTACGACGAAGCGTATGACGGATATGGAGGCATTGAAGGACGAGCTGGGCAAGGATTATCATCTGGTGGTACTGGATTATGACCTGAATCACAACGAAGAAGTGCTGCAGGCCATGGAACCGTATGCCGATAAGCTGGAGATACTGGTGAATGAGATCTGTTATCCGGGGTGCAAGATGCGTAAGGAACACTATCGAAGTGAATCGCTGTCGCAGTTAGAGTTTGATAACCGTTCGGATTTCAGATGTCCGAACAAGTCAACGCCGCGTGTGTTTAAGGAGTGTATGGATCGTCCTGCGTTTATCTCGAATGATGAAATCGGTTCGTATATTGACCGCGGATTTGTGAACTTCAAGATCGTGGGAAGAGGATTGCCACCGCAGTTAGTAATGGATTCTTATCTGTATTACCTGCCGAATGAAAAAGACCGAGAGTTTATTAAAGCGAAGGCTGATGAGATACTGGCGGATATTGCAAAGGCGCAGCAGATGCAGCGTCGGTAATAGTTTTCCGGCGGAAGGTGTTATATATCCTGCATGGATGACACACTTTCGTTTGGGCCGTAACGCAGCGCCACTAATATTCCGTCTGCGTATACTTGACGGAACATAAGTGTCGGCGTTACTCTACAGTCACCATGCAGGATATGTAACACCTTCCGCCTGGTATACAGAAATTATATATGCATATTAAAAGAGCGAACACTGGGTTCGCTCTTTTTGTGTTTGCGTTTTGCGATTATTTGCAATAGCTATAAATATATATACTTATTCGACCGCAATCAGCGTCAGATTCTCGATGATGTTGGTGTAGTCGGTATGCTGACTTGCACCGAAGTTGAAGGAGATCTTGGCGTTGTTGTCGGTTGGCTCAGTCATGGTGAAGGTGGCTTCGTAGTGCTTAGTTTGCGGTTCCAGGTCAAGGCGGTCTACGAAGTAGGTTGCATAGGAGCCGTAGTTTTGCTGAATGTTGAAGCTCATGTTCTGTGCAATGCTGCCGCTATAATCGAAGGAGAGCTTGTAGGTGACGCCCTGCTCAATCGTAATGGTGTTGTAGGAAGGCTGTGCATCCCATTCGTTTTTACCGCCGCTTGCGACAGTCATGCTGATGCCGGCATTGGTGTAATTCATGGTTGCTTTTGCACCGTTTGCGGCGTCAATCCAGTTGCCCCATTTGTTCTGGTCTGAGCAGAGATTTGCGCTGACACCGTAGTTGAGAATTTTGTCTTCATCAATGACATAATCACCGCCGTTGGCCTCAGTAACCATGGCTTCTACGATGAACGGTTCGGAGACAACGTTTCTCTTACGGTTAAAGATGCTGTACTGGGTACCATTGTCCCACCAGAAACACTTGATGCCGTAGGAGGTGGCAGTATCAACAAAGTATTTTGTCCAGGATACGCGTTCAATATCGTTTTCTTTATCAGCACAACCGAATTCACCGATGATAACGGGAACACCGTGGTAGGCGAACTTTACAAACATGGTGCTGATTGGTGCTTTGACGG
This sequence comes from Lachnospiraceae bacterium, assembly GCA_045533585.1. GTDB lineage: Bacteria > Bacillota > Clostridia > Lachnospirales > Lachnospiraceae > SZUA-448. Next base: position 1,798 of record JAZSIB010000213.1, read on the forward strand.
AAGACTCGGAATAGGAGACCTCTGTCGGGTAATCTTCGTGTGTAAACTGGAAGGGGGAGTAGACGTGTACTTCCATAATCAGTCGGTTTTCGATGCTGTCCTTCGGAAGTTCAAAGTAGCTGAGTGCGATGTTATCCGTGGAAGCAGCATAAGTGTTAACGATAAGGCAACGCAGAGCGTTGTTGCCGCCGGTCGCGCGCACGGTGTCTACGAAGAGCTGATTTAATTCGTTCGTAACTTTGACGGCATCTACCGGCGGGGCGTTCCATGCGTTGTCATCTGTTAATATCTCATTGAAGCTTTCAAACAGGAGCTTGTCCGGGCAGTCAGCAAAATGGGTTGCAATCTGGGACCATAATGCTGCAAATTGGTCACGCATCTGAGGATCGTGTGCACGGCTTGCACGAAGCCAGCCGTCGGTACCGGTATCGTGATGTACGTTGAGGACACAGTACATATCGTTATCGAGAACATAGCCAACTACCTCCGCAACGCGTTCCATCCATGCAGGATCAACCTGATTGTTTGCGTCCATGTGGTTGCCCCAGGTAACGGGAACACGGACGGCATTGAAGCCGGCCTCTTTTACAAGATCAATCAGTTCTTTGGTTGCTTTCGGGTTGCCCCAGGAGGTCTCGGTGGAGAGACCGGTAACGCCGGTCGCTTTAGCATCGAGGGTGTTGCCGAGATTCCAGCCGATTTTGAGATCATATACCACGTGGGTAGCATTTTTTTCGAAAGGTCCATCAGGGATGATTATGGGAGTCGGCGTTGGACTCGGACTTGGCGTAGCAGTCGGAGCTTTTGTAGGGTCTTTCGGCTCCGGTGAATCCGTAGGAGTAGTAGTGTCCTGAACCGGAGCCTGTGTGGATGAGGTATCATCGGTTGCAGGAGTTTCGGTAGCAGTCGGATTCTGTGTCAGATCTGCGGATGGGGTTGTGTTTTTATTACCGCAGGCGATGAGAATCAAGGAGAGCCCTAATATAAGAAGTAAGAGTAAAGTGTTTCTTTTGAATATGGTCATAGTATCCTCCGTTTCTGCAGGTATGCAGAGCTTAATGCTACCTTGGAAGTTATCATGGATTGCAGATGAAGTCAATGTAATAAAAAATTTTTTTGCTTTTATATTATTCAAGCGTTAAAAAATCGTATGGCATATGGTTCAAATTTTAATTGGATAGGTAGGCGATGTATAAAAAGGAGAAAAACATGAAAATGTCTGACAAAACGCGACCTTCTTCTTGTATTTATTGAAATCTTGAAGTATAATGTAATTAAGTATAGAAATATATGGAGGGCGCGTATGAGAAAACTTAAGTTTAAGCATAAAGCACCAAAGCAGAAAAATAATCAGAGCGCAATTACAACGATTGGACAGCATATCAAAGACAGTAACTCTATTATGATTAAGATTATGTTGTTTTTGATTATTTTCTCAATTGCCAATCTTGGTATATCTGCTTATTTCTCCAAAAACATGAGGGATTTGGCACAGGAAGCGTCCGG
>JAZSIB010000084.1:0-3439 GCA_045533585.1 Lachnospiraceae bacterium
GGGAAGAAAAAAGGCGGACCGGTGGATGTCAGTAAGATTAAACCGGAAGAGATGCTGAAGTATGAGATTGCAAGAGAACTCGGACTGTATGATAAGGTGATTGCAAATGGCTGGCGTTCACTTACAGCGAAAGAGAGCGGACGCATCGGCGACATAATGACAAGACGCAGGATGGCGGAACAGAAGCAAAAAAATGAGCACGAGAAAAGTATTGCGCAGGAGTAATAAGGAAAGGATCGTGGTTGTCGGTGGGAGAAAAAAAGAAGGAACGTTTATTGTTTATCTATAATCCGGTAGCAGGAAAAGGAAAGATTAAAGCAAAATTGTCAGGAATCTTAGAACAATTTGCTGCTTATGGATACGAGTTGATTGTACATCCGACATCGTCACAGGGTGATGCCAGAAGAACAGCAATGGAATATGCGAAGGAACACCGCTGTGACCGCATCGTCTGTGCCGGCGGAGACGGAACCTTTTCGGAGACGGCGGGAGGTGTCCTGTTGTCCGGAGAGCGAATACCGCTCGGCTATGTGCCGGAGGGAACCACAAATGATTTTGCATACAGTCTGAAGCTGCCCGGCGATATGAGCAGGGCAGCTGCTCTGGCTGCACAGGGGAGCGGAATCCCGAGCGATATCGGAACGATGAACGGGGAGCCGTTTACCTATACTGCCTGCTTCGGGCTGTTTACCGAGGTAACCTACGAGACACCGCAGAGCATTAAGAATGTCATCGGAAGAACTGCGTATTTGATGAATGGCGCATCGAAACTGATGAACATCAAGAGTTATCCGATGAAGGTGCAGGGAGAGCATTTTCTGATTGAGGATGAGTTTATCTACGGCATGGTGGCAAATTCCAACTCGGTCGGTGGTTTCAAAGGAATTACCGGACGCGATGTGGCGTTGGACGATGGATTTTTTGAGATGATTCTGATTAAGAAACCGAAGAGCCTGATTGAATTCAATGAGATTGTTAATGCGTTGCTTTCAAACAAGCTGGAACATTGCGCGAATATCCGCTATGAACGGGTGGACCGTGTGACGATAGAAGCGCAGCACGAGCTTCCATGGAATCTGGACGGGGAGTTCGGAGGGAATCTGAAGTCTGCAGAAATTATCATACATAAGCAGAAAATTGATTATGTAACGGCAGTACTGAATCCGGGGAGCTTATTGCAGTAAAGCTTGACGGAAAAATGCGGAATCTCAAGGAAGAATCGGTTGACATGAATTGTCGAAATTGTTATAGTAAAGAGTGGTAATTAATGCAGTAAAAATATGCCCTTGTGCTGCAGGGCGTTTTCTAATATTACATAAGGTCAGCACAGAAAGAGGAGAATCATATGTTATATATCGGTGTAGATTTAGGTACTTCTTCTGTTAAGCTTTTATTGATGGATGAGAACGGCGATATCAAGGCAGTGGTATCCAGAGAGTATCCGCTGTATTTCCCGAAGCCGGGCTGGTCTGAGCAGAAGCCGGAAGACTGGTACAGCAACCTCGTAGAGGGTATCCATGAGTTAATGAAGGGACAGGACGCATCTCAGGTAGAAGGCATCAGCTTCGGCGGACAGATGCACGGTCTTGTTATTTTGGATGAGAACGACAACGTACTCCGTCCGGCAATTCTGTGGAACGACGGAAGAACTCAGGCAGAGTGCGATTACTTAAACAATGAGATCGGTCGTGAGAAGATTTCTGCTTATACCGCAAACATGGCACTGACCGGATTTACTGCTCGCAAGCTCTTGTGGGTAAAGAAGAACGAGCCGGAGATTTTCAATAAGATTGCTAAGATCATGCTTCCGAAGGATTATCTTGCATATATGCTTTCCGGTGTACATTGCACCGACGTATCCGATGCTTCCGGTATGCTTCTGTTCGACGTACAGAACAAGTGCTGGTCTCAGGAAATGATCGATATCGTAGGCATCCGCCGCGAGCAGCTTGCTGATATCTTCGAGAGCTACGAAGTAGTTGGTACTCTGACCGCGAAGGCAGCAGCAGAACTTGGTCTTCAGGAAGGTGTTAAGGTTATCGCAGGTGCAGGTGACAATGCTGCAGGTGCAGTAGGAACCGGTACTCTGGAACATGGTATGTGCAGCGTTTCCCTCGGAACCTCCGGTACCGTATTTATCTCCACGAACGAGTTCGCAGTAGATGATGCCAATGCGATGCATTCCTTTGCACATGCAAACGGTAAGTTCCATTTCCTTGGCTGTATGCTGTCTGCAGCATCTGCTAACAAGTGGTGGATGGATGAAATCATCGGAACCAAGGAATATGCAAAAGAGCAGGAAGGCATCGAGAAGCTCGGTGAGAACAACGTATTCTTCCTTCCGTACCTGATGGGTGAGAGAACTCCGCACAACAACCCGCTTGCGAGAGGTACCTTCATCGGTATGACCATGGATACAACCCGTGCCGATATGACACAGGCAGTGCTGGAAGGCGTTACCTTCGCACTGCGTGATGCACTTGAGATTGCAAGAAACTTCGGTGTTGAGATTAACCGTGTACGTCTGCTTGGCGGCGGTGCTAAGAGCCCGCTGTGGTGCAAGATGGTTGCCAACATCATGAACGTTAAGGTTGACAAGATTAACAGTGACGAAGGTCCGGGATACGGCGCAGCAATCCTTGCAGCAGTTGGTTGTGGCAAGTTTGCATCCGTAGAAGAAGCTGCTTCCAAGTTTATCAAGGTAGTAAGCACGGTGGATCAGGATCCGGAAATCGTTGCGAAGTATGAGAAGAAATACCAGCAGTTCCGCGCACTGTATCCGGCACTGAAACCGGTATTTACCATGATCAACGAATAATTTGCAAGAGTCGGAAAGGAATGGTGTTGTTATGACATACGGCAGTTTTGCTTATTATTATGACCGTTTTATGGACAACATTCCTTACGACGAATGGACAGCGTATCTGCAGGAGCTCTTAACAGAGCAGGACGTGAAGAACGGACTGGTGCTGGAGCTCGGCTGTGGTACGGGAAGTATAACAAGGCGCCTGAAGGCGTATGGTTATGATATGATCGGACTCGACATCTCAGAGGAGATGCTTGAGATGGCACAGAACCGCGAAGACGACGGAATCCTGTACCTGCATCAGGACATGCGTGAGTTTGAACTGTACGGTACGGTAGCCGCAGTTGTTTCGGTGTGCGACGCGATGATTGAAAACACAGGGCCGAAGGAGCTGAGAGAGGTCTTCCGGCTGGTGAACAATTATCTGGACCCGGGCGGATGTTTTATTTTTGATCTGAAGACCCGGCATTACTACCGGACTGTGCTTGCAGAGAACGTGTTTGCGGAGAACCGCGAGGACTGCAGCTTAATCTGGGAGAATTATTACGACGAAGAGAATTGTTTGAATGAATATGACCTGACCATCTATGCCGAAACCCGTGACGGTTTATATCAGCGTTTCGAAGAGACGCA
>JAZSIB010000248.1:0-8262 GCA_045533585.1 Lachnospiraceae bacterium
ATGTTTAACCTGCGCACGGACGAGTACGGCGGTTCGCTGGAGAATCGTCTGCGATTCGCAAAAGAGATTGTGGAAGAGATTAAGTCCCGTTGCGGTAAGGACTTCCCGGTTACCTTACGTTACAGTGTAAAGAGTATGATCAAGGACTGGAGAAAGGGTGCACTCCCGGGCGAAGAGTTCGAGGAGAAGGGACGTGACTACGAAGAAGGCATCGAGGCTGCAAAGCTCCTCGAGAAGTACGGTTATGATGCACTTGATGTGGATGCCGGTTCCTACGATGCATGGTGGTGGAGTCATCCGCCGATGTATCAGGAGAAGGGGCTGTACCGTCCGTTCTGTAAGATGGTAAAAGAAGGAGTGAATATCCCGGTATTCTGTGCAGGCCGTATGGACAATCCGGACATGGCGCTTGAAGCATTACAGGATGGCATATGCGATGTCATCAGTCTTGGCAGACCGTTGCTGGCAGACCCGGATTATTGTAACAAACTGCGTGCAGGGAATTTTGACCAGGTTCGTCCGTGCATTTCCTGTCATGAGGGCTGTATGGGACGTATCGCAACCTATTCGCTGATTAACTGTGCGGTAAATCCGCAGGCGGCAAGAGAGCGGGTAACGGCATATGAACCGATTTTACGCAAGAAGAGAGTATTGATTGTCGGCGGTGGCGTGGCAGGCTGTGAAGCTGCCAGAGTACTCGCTATCCGCGGACATGAGCCGGTAGTATACGAGAAGGCATCCCGCCTTGGCGGTAACCTGATTCCGGGCGGCGCTCCGGACTTCAAGGAAGATGATATCGCACTGGCTGACTGGTACACCAGAGAGTTGGCACGTCTCAACGTAGAAGTACATATGAACAGCGAAGTGACCAAGGATATGATCCTTGCCGGCGGTTACGATACCGTAATTATGGCAACCGGTTCCAAACCGAAGGTATTCTCCCTCGGTGATGACAGCAAGGTATATACCGCAGCGGAAGTTCTGATGAAGGAGAAAGACTGCGGAAATACGACCGTGGTTGTCGGTGGTGGTCTGGTAGGCTGCGAGACCGCATTGTGGCTGGCACAGCAGGGCAAGGACGTTACCATCGTAGAAGCGCTCGACAAGATTATGAAGGTGAACGGACCGCTCTGCCACTCGAATCTTGATATGCTCGAAGGTCTGCTTCCGTTCAACGGCGTAAAGATTCTGACAAGTGCGAAGGTAGCGAAGTTTGAGAACGGTGTTCTGAACGTAGAGACCGCAGAAGGTACGAAAGCATTGAATTGTGATAGCGTAATTCTTGCCGTTGGTTACAACGAAGAGAATTCCCTCTATCATGAAGTTGAGTTCGAGGTACCGGAGATTTATCTGCTCGGTGACGCGAAGAAGGTTGCCAACATCATGTATGCAATTTGGGATGCGTTTGAGGTAGCAAATCATATCTGATATGTTGAAACGGTTGGTGCCTATAAGCTAAGACAGTAAGCAAGAAAGGTGTCTGAAATATCCTGTGAGGAGTTTCAGACACCTTTTTATATGGAAAATAGATTTTATTATTGAATCAGACACTTTACCATGATAAAATGATAATGTATGTGTTGTGTGACGGAAGAGATATACTGCCGGAGATTGGATTGATAATTATGCTGACGCAGGAGTTCTCGGCACAACCGGGAATGTGAGGGGAATGTGAGAGAAATATGAACAGAAAAATCAGGAAAGATATCATAGCATATTGGACTACGTTGGTTCTGACCGTGGTATTGCTGCTGGCAATTGTAGTATACACGTTTGGTTCATTCTATCGGATTACCAAAGAAGATGTCATTATTATGGGCGAGGCGAAGACAAAAGAACTGTCCGAGCAGGTCCAAAACTTCCTGATGCGCGGTTATGAGACACTGGAGGTCACGGTTGACAGTGTAGAATATATGGTGGATGAAGGGATGGATTCAGAGGCAATTGAGTCTTTTCTTATCAGAGAATCCGATAAATGTGCAGATCGTATCAGCGAGGATTTTACCGGCATTTACGGCTGGGTTGACGGCGCGTATGTCGATGGTCTTGGCTGGGTTCCGGATGCAGATTATGTTCCGCAGAAGCGTATCTGGTACACGATGGCGATGGACAACAAAGAAAATGGCGTGACGCTGATTCCGCCGTATGTAGATGCACAGACCGGAAATATTATCATCTCAATCAGTAAAGTGCTGAACGACGGAGAAAGTGTGCTTGCACTGGATATTACACCGTACTCGATTCAGACCGCAACCGAAGAACTGAATCTGAATGGCAACGGATATGCATTTATTGTAGATAATAACGGCTTAATTGTTGCACATGCTGACAGCAGTCTGCGTGGGGCAAGTTATCTGGAGAAGACATATCTGTTGGCAGATCAGCAGGAATTGATACAGAAGGCTATGACAGCGGAAGACGGATATTTCAGTATGACGATTGACGGAGAAGAGTGTCAGGTGTTCCGCAGTGCAGTACGTGGCGGATGGAATGTTGTTCTGGTGGTGAAGTCACAAGAGATGTTCCAGCGGGTGCGCCAGAACCTGTTCCGAAATATTGCCCTTTCCATGGGTATCTTTGTTATCGTTACATATTTTTGTACTTCCAGTTTCTTTAACCGTCGGAAGGCAGCACGATATGCAGAAGAGGTTCAGAAGGCAAAGGAAGAGGCGGAGAAAGCGAATGCTGCCAAAAGTGATTTCCTTGCCAATATGTCGCATGAGATACGAACGCCGATTAACGCTGTCATGGGTATGAATGCGATGATTCTGCGCGAAAGTGATGATGCCAATGTGCGCGAGTATGCGGGAAAAGCACATAATGCAAGTAAGACCCTGCTTGCCCTGATTAATGATATCCTTGATTTGTCTAAGATTGAAGCGGGCAAGATGGAAATCGTAGAAGATGTGTATTTCTTAAGCTCGGTATTGAATAATGTTGTCAATATGATGCGCGTAAAAGCAGAAGAGAAAAAGCTGGAATTTATCGTAGAGATTGATGAGAGCATTCCGGATGAACTGATGGGAGATGAGACCAGAATCAGTCAGGTCATCATCAATATCCTGAATAATGCAGTAAAGTATACCAGAGAAGGAAGCGTAAGACTGAAGATTGAGCAGGTACCGGGTATTGTACAAAGCGATGCTGCTGTTTTGGCAGGGGTGCCGGAGGAAAAGATTCTCGCTGCTTCGGAAGACGGTGTTCTTCTGAAGATTGCCGTAATTGATACAGGTATCGGTATCCGAGAAGAAGATATCGGAAAACTGTTTGGGAATTTTGAGCGTCTGGATCAGAAGGCGAACAAAAATGTAGAAGGAACCGGTCTGGGGCTTTCGATTACCGGTAAGATGATCGAGATGATGCATGGCCGCGTCGAGGTAGAGAGTGTATACGGCGAGGGTTCGACTTTTACCATCTATTTGCCGCAGAAGGTAGAAGGAGACGTAACGATTGGTAACTTTGAAGCAAAGTTTGCAGAGTATGTAAAGTCATTAAACAGCTACAAGGAGACGTTCCGTGCACCGGATGCACATATTCTGGTAGTAGATGACAATGAGATGAATCTCTTTGTGGTAGAGAAGCTTTTGAAGACTACAGAGATTGTTGTGAGTTGTTGTGACAGCGGCGAACGTTGTCTGGAACTGATCCGGCAGCGGCATTATGACGTGATTCTTCTCGACCATATGATGCCGGGCATGGATGGGATCGAAACGCTCAAGCGCATGAAAGAGATGAAGCATCATCTCTGTAAGGATACTCCGGTTATCGCATTGACGGCAAATGCAATTGTCGGTGTGCGAGAGATGTATCTGGCGGACGGGTTTGATGATTATCTGAGTAAACCAATTGATTCGAATGAATTGGAAGCCATGTTACGGAAACACTTGCCGGAAGAAAAGGTGGTCGTGGATATTCTGGAGCCTCAGGTAAGTGTAGAAGAGTTTTTTGATACGACGCCTGCAGATGAGGCAGAGGATATGAGTCCTGATCTTACGGAAGAAAAAACGGAGGATACAGAAGTATACATTGACAGGGAAACAGCGATGATGTACTGTGCCGGAAGCGAAGAGATGTTCCATGAATTCCTTGGTATGTTCTGTAAGCTGAGAGATAGTAAATTGGAGAAGATTCTGAAGTGCTATCAGGAAGAAGACTGGAACGGGTATGGGATTGAATTGCATGCATTGAAGTCGACTTCACTCAGTATCGGAGGAAAACGTTTGTCCGAGCTTGCATTGGAGCTTGAAAAGGCAGGAAAGTCAGGAGATGCCGAGTTTATTCTTGCACACCATGAGGAAGTGCTGAAGTTGTATGAAGCAACGGTACAGGAAGGCATGAAGATACTGGAGAAAGTGTAAGAGAATAGTTGTAAGAGAGTATTGCGGGAGAGGAATTCCGTATAAAACGAAGAAGCATAAAGGAGAAGTATAAGCATGAAATTATCTATGGAACAGTTGAAGTCAATTTATTTTGGTGCATTGGAATTTGCAGAGACGAAAGACGGTTATCTGCAGGCGTTCCAGTACACCCAGGAACAGATGGCGTATTTTAAGAAGGCGTTTGAATTCTGGTATGAGAGAAGCGATGCGACTACCGCAAAGACGTTGGAATTCAAGACAAAGGCAACGAAGCTGAGCTTTGAGTATAAGATTGTGTGGCTGGGGTCTCACGATACGGTAGAAGTGTTCGTGGACGGACTGACACAGGAAATCCGTTATGTCAAAGACCTGGAAAAGGAAGGAACGTTAAGTTTTGAACTGCCGGAGGGTGAGAAAGATGTGATCGTATATCTTCCCGCAGATGCCACCATGCTGATCCGTAATTTTGAGATTGATGCTGAAGTAGTTCCGGCTGTGAAGGGAGAGAAGGTACTGTGGCTCGGAGATTCCATTACGCAGGGCTTCGGACCGCTTCGTTCGGCATATACCTATGTCAGCATTGCGAACCGTCTGTTGAACTACGATATCATCAATCAGGGAATTGGCGGTTACATCTATGATAAGAACGCAATTGTACAGATGAAGGACTACCGTCCGGACAAGATCATCGTAGCACTGGGTACCAACCAATTCGGCGCGGAGACCATGAAGGATGTAGAAGAGTACTATGTGCAGTTGAAGGAAGTATACGGTGATACGCCGGTGCTCTGCATCAGCCCGATCTGGAGAGGCGACCATCCGGAAGGATATGATACATTAGTAAAGTTCTGCGAGAATGTGAAAAAAATCGCCGGACAGTATCCGAACGTAACGGTAGTAGACGGCTTCAAGCTTGTGCCGCATCTTCCGGAGTATTATCTGGATAAACTGCATCCGAACGTAATCGGTGCGGAGCTTTACGCACGAAATCTGGTGGATACGATTCGGAAGGCAGGCTTTTAAGATGATTAAAAACTTGTATTTGATACGGCACGGACAGAGTATGCAGAACAAAGTGGCAAACTGCTTCTCAGGCAGTACGGATGTCAGTATCAGCGAGAAGGGAAGACAGCAGGCAGCAGAGCTGGCAGGGTTTTTCCGTGATATATCAATTGGTGAAGTATATACCAGTAAGCTGGTTCGTGCAATACAGACTGCCAAGATTATCTTCGGGGAGGACCGCCCGTTGATTCAAGTGGAAGCTCTGCGCGAAGCAGATTTTGGTGAGTACGAAGGGAGAGCGTTTGAAAAAGGGGATCCGGACCACGTGTATCAGGCCTGGCTCCATACGGCAGATACGCTGACCTTCCCGGGCGGTGATAATATGTGTGAGCGCATGGAAGCGTATTATGCAGCCGTGAAGAAATTGATGAGCGAGACGGAGGCAGAGAATGTTGCTATCGTGTCACACCGGACTTCCATCCGCTTGTTTACAGCGAAGGTGATGGGGCTTCCGATACAGAACTTCAGAAACATCCCTTGTGACAACTGTTCCGTGATGAAGTTCCGTTTTGATGAGGAAACAGGTGAATTTGCACTGGAGTATTGTAACTATCGGCAAGGAGTAAGATAGGTATGATAAGAGAAATATGCAGGGATGTTCTGTTCCTGTCACAGAAATCAGAACCGGCGACGAAGGATGATATGCAGGTGGTACAGGATATTCTTGATACGCTGAAGGCAAACGAAGCAGGCTGTGTTGGGATGGCTGCCAATATGATTGGCGTGAAAAAGCGCATCATCGCAGTAAATATGGGATTCCTGAACGTTGCAATGCTGAATCCGGTGATTACAAAAAAGACGGGAGCATACGAGACGGAGGAAGGGTGTCTGTCGCTTACGGGGATTCGAAAGACAACGCGGTACCAGGAAATTGAAGTAGAGTACTTCGATGTGAATTGGAAGAAACAACGCGGAAAATTCACCGGATGGACGGCACAGATTATACAGCATGAGTGCGACCATCTGGAGGGAATAATTATATAGTCAGGTACTGTCGAGGAGGTAAGCGGATTGTTCCTTGATCAGAGGAAACTTATGAAGGGGTTCATAAATTGTTCATTGGACAATCAGGCGGAATTGATTACAATATAAGAGAAAACAAACAAGGTTTGCCTTAAAACAAGAAATTTGTTTGCAAATGTTGTACCTGTATCGAAATAAAAGACATCTTTAATTTGGCAGGTACGGGAAAGGTATGGTGAGGTAACATGGCAATGATGCAAAGACCGGCTGTCAGCAAGTTTGATGACGGCGGAAAGTATTGGGAGAACACCTTTGAGAAGTTTTATCTGAAAGTGTATGTTCCGGCAACTAAGATTGACGGACAGGTGAACAACTACACCTTCCGTGCACCGCTTCTTTTAGTGTTTGAAGAGGAAAGAAAGAGTCAGGACGAAGCGATTGCATTCGCGAAGGAAAGCGGACTGGCTGATATCGCAGCGGCAGTAGACTCCAGTGTATTGTTCGTATATCCGACCTGTGAAGGCGGTTGGGCAAATGCAGGTGAGGATCTGTATGCAGCTGTTATCGCAGAAGTGAAGATGGACCCGCGTTACGAGGACGGTATCGTGGAGCAGCATGATTTCTTCAAGAGAGAGTTCAAGGGCTTCTTCGTCCGTGGTGCGATTTTCCGTGCGGATATCTATAGTTATGGTGCATCCGCGGATTATGTAGCAAAGAACCTGTTGAAGACCTTACAGGGCGAGTATCTGTGGGGACCGGGAGAGATTACTCCGGCGATGTGTTCCATGCAGAACTTAAGCGTGGTTCCGCAGGTAGAGCGCAAGGATATCGGTATCTTAAGCGTTGGCAATTCTGCAGAAGTAAATGCAGCATTCAAAGGTTGTGAGAATCTGCTTGTGAAGGACACAGCAGACTATAAGGCAGACTTCAAGGCATTTGTTCGCAAGTTCAAGATGTGGTGCGGCAAGATGGAAATCGAACCGGACTTCGAAGCAATGAACATGACCGAGGAAGCAGGCGGTGTGGTCGTTAAGACTTCCGAAGATAACCGCATGTTCCAGGGAACGTCAGAGCATAAAGTAGGATACTTTGCTTACTATAACAACGGACTTTTTGATAATGGTCCGGTGCCGTTACTTCTTGGTTTCCACGGCGGCGGAGACTCCACGATGTATCTGACCTTCGTATCCGGATGGTATGAGATTGCACACCGATATAATTTTCTGTATGTGCCGATCGAGAATCACCAGAACGTGACTGCAAATGAGGCGATTCAGGTACTTGAGCATCTGAAGACAATTTACAATATTGATGAGAAGCGCATCTATGCAACCGGCTTCTCGATGGGCAGCGGCAAGACCTGGGATCTGTATCAGCAGTATCCGCAAATTTTCGCAGGTATGGCACCGGCAAGTGCATTGTTCCCGGTAAGAAATAATCCGTTCGGCGTAGATCTCGGCGACAAGCTGAATACGACCGTTCCGGTTCCGCTCTTCTATTCCGGCGGTGAGAAGTCCCATCTTCCGGAGCTTCCGTTCCAGGCAGAGTCCGGTATGGAGAGAATCCAGTATGCAGCTGAGACCAACAAGTTAAAGACGAAGTTTGATATGAGCTATGCGGATAAGGAGTCCTGGGAAGATCCGATCTGGGGCGCTAAGGCGGACCGTGTAGAGAAGATCAAAGATGAGTCCAGAGGAAGTACATTGACCATCAACTACTACGATAGCGAGGACGGTGTATGCCGTACCGCATTTGCAAGCATCAGCGAACAGGTACATGAATGCAGACATCATACCAATGAGAATGCATGGATTATTATATTGTAATTTACCAGGTAAAATACCGGTGATGTAAAGCGGTTGGAGTTTCCGCATTTTGT
>JAZSIB010000241.1:0-4125 GCA_045533585.1 Lachnospiraceae bacterium
CTCTTTTTGTAACACACTAATAAGTTCTTCTGTCAGACTTGCCATACATCTCTCCGTATTCCCATGCCGGAACACTGACGTTCCCGGTGTCAGATGGATACATTAAAGGAACTGTTAATCAACTTATCTGCCACTTCTTCCATGGAAACATTGTAAGTTCCGGAAGCCAATGCCTGCTTAATTGCATTCACTTTATCCTCACGCACATCCGGAGCAGCCGCTACCGCATTCTTTGCAATCTGATAATCTTTTCCCAACTGGGAAATTTCTAATCTGTCTGCTGCCTGTGTTGCGTTTGTCTTATAAGCTTTTTTTGTACTGTTGGTCTTATACAACTGAGTGATCTGATTAAAAGCATCAATACGCATACATTCCACCACCTTCATAATATGAACGATCCGGTCCCGACTGCGTTTTTATCCGGACCCGGGCATCATCCTTGATGCCTTCTACTCACCGTTCTAAACTGTATATCGGAAGATTTTAAAATAACTTTATAGGCAATTTTATTATTTTAAATCCTGTTTGATCTTTGTTGTAGAGATACCCTCCGTGCGCGGAAGATATACCACCTCGCAGTATTCTTTCAGAAAATCAAACTTCCCTTCCCAGTCATCTCCCATAACAAACACATCTACGTTATGTTCCTGCACATCCTTTATCTTCTGCTCCCAGGTAAACTCCGGAATCACCTCATCCACATAGCGGATGGCCTCGAGAATCTGTTTTCTGTCCTCGTACGAGTGATATGCTTTTTTATTCTTGATTGCATTGAATTCGTCCGAAGACAAAGCAACAATCAGATAATCGCCCAGTTCTCTCGCACGGCGCAGTATATTTACATGTCCCACATGGAACAAATCAAAAGTTCCATACGTAATAACTTTCTTCATTCTTTGTGCCGGTAACTTCCGGTCTTCCTTTCATATAATTATCGCTTCACGTAGTTTTCTGTCGTTTTTTCTCCGGTCTCTTCTTCTCAACGAAGTGCTACAGATGATGCGCAATCCGGTTCACAGCTTCTGCTGCCGCATTACCGTTATCCGCTGCCGCAAAGCGTTGATAAAATGTCTCCTGCTTTTCTTCATAAGCGGAAAAATCAAATGCCCTCTTCAACACAGCAAACAGTTCCTCTTGCGTCCGGACAACCGGCCCCGGTACAAGCTTCTCATAATCAAAGTAAAAACCGTTTTCTGCTTCATAGCGTTCCACATCATACGCGAAAAATACCATCGGTCGTTTCAGTACCGTGTAGTCGAACATTGTCGAAGAATAGTCCGTTATCATCATATCACTAAGCGGATACAATTCTGCAATGTCTTTCTCGCTGTCCTGAATCACACCGCCGTACTTTGTAAAGTCCGGCTTTTCTTTTACATAATAGTGATACTTTATAATCAGTTCTGTGTTTTCCGCTTTCAGAACCTCATACAGCTTATCAAAATCAATCGGTGGTTCAAATCGGCTGTCGCACAGTCCGTTGCTCTCATACTCCCGCCAGGTGGGGGCATAGAGAATCGTGCGCTTACACGCTGTTCCGCCTTTCTGCGCATCAACTCTTACACCATCTGTCCTCCCGATTCCGGTCCCGGTTTCTCGTTCCTGCACCAGTTTATCATTGCGCGGATATCCTGCGCACAAAATTTCTCCCTGATACCAAAAGCATCCCCGGAACAACTCTGCTGCCGTCTCGTTCTGTGCCAGAAGACAGTTCCACTGACTGGAATCCCGAAGCCACTGTCTGCGCTGCTTCGCCAGATTCTTTTTCAATTCAACATAATCCTTCTGTTTCTTATCCTGCACATACGTCACAGTTCCCACACTATCCACAGATTGCTTATCTTCCTGCTTTACTGCCTCCAGATAGTCATACAGGTCAAGCGCCAGTTTCTTAAGCGGCGTTCCGTGCCAAGTCATCATATAGTAGGTATTCGGGTTCTTCACGATATAAGTCGGTTGTCTCGTATCCGTCACCCAGACGGACGCCCGGTGCATCTTCATCAAGGTCGGAAGGCTCTCTCTCTGCAACAGCGTCACCCGCCCCGGAACCGATTGTTTTTGCGGTTCCGTGAACAGCCAGCAGATCTGCATCTCTTTGTCCCAGCCGCGTCGTAGCATCTCTTCATAGATTGCCCGCGGATTGCCGCTGTAATTCCGTCCGAGATTGCTCTCGAAAATAAGCAGTCCGGGAGTTGTCCTTCGAACTGCTATGCGATAAAGCTGATATAAAAATAATTTGATTCTTCGTTTCAACATCAATCTGCCTCATGCACCAGCCACAATCTCATTTTGCATTACTATAACAGATAACATTGCGGATTACAACCTCAAGGTTTCACAGAACAGAATCCGTACTCTCACGCATGGAATATATGCAGCCGCAGAAATTCTGGCGGTACAGTTCATATTCACGGGACAGCTCGATAGAGCGTTGATATCCACCACGTTTCTTAAAATCCGAAGGAAGATACGGTATCTCATACACGGTTGCCAATTCCTGCCCAATCTCATTCAGTGCCGTCGCATTCTTCAACGGACTGATGCTGAGCGTCGTAGTGAAATAATCATATTTCCCTTCTGCTGCAAGCTTCGCCGTTTCTTCCAAACGCAGTCGGAAACACTTCCGGCACCGTTCGCCGCCCTCCGGCACATCCTCCAGACCCTTTGCCACCGCAAAGAATTCCTCCGGCAAATAACGTCCTTCCACGAAGGTAACCAGATACTTCACCGGCAGTGTTGCAATCAGACGTTGCTGCTCTTCCACACGTTTCCGGTACTCTTCTTCCGGAAAAATGTTCGGATTGTAATACAACAACGTTATCTCAAAATACTGCGATAAATACTCGAGCACATAACTACTGCAGGGCGCACAACAGCTATGCAGTAACAGACGCGGCACACGATATGCCGCATCTGTCTGTTTTTTCTGCAATTCATTGATTAACTTGTCGAGTTCCAGTTGATAATTCATGTTGCACCCTGCCCTCAAACTGTTTATTCGAGTGATGTTTTACTGCCCTTTGCTGTTCTCCGTTTCATACGGAACTTCTTCACCGGAAGTTGCTTTCCGTTATAGTTGAACACTTCATCCTTTGCTGTTACTGCGGTTGCAAATCCTACCTTGTCCTTCTTTTCGAGCGTAATCGCCTTCACACCGCGGCTTACCTTCTTAAGCTCCGGTACATCTTCCAACGGGAATGCAAGGGAAAGTCCTGCTTCCGTAATAAGAATCACGCGGTTGTTGCCCTTCAGGATATCACCTGCAGACAGACAGGTAATGCCGACAATACTGTCGCCGTCTTCCAGCTTTGTGGTTGCCACTACCGCACGGTTCGTCTCGAACTCCGCACCGGATACCAGCTTAATAAAGCCGTTCTTGGTTGCAAACATCAATTGAGATTCAAAAATAGTTTCAAAACTATTGTAATAGATAAAATCTTCGTGTCCTGCCTTGCAGAGGGTATGGATTAAGGTACCCTTATCCTTCAGCTTACAACGCGGAATCGCCGCCGCTTTCACACCGTAGAGATTACCCTGCGCGGTGAATACGCAGAGCTTGTCATTGTTCTTCATCTTCACGACATGCACATATTCCTTCAGGCTCTCTTCCGATGCCTTGGTATAGGAGTTCACATCCACGGACTTTGTATAGCCGAACTTATCTACGAGCACATAGATATCTTCGATTACCACCTCTTCCACATAAGAGGATACTTCGAGATTCAAGAGCTTTGTCTTACGCGGAACCGCAAATTTTTTCTTGTACTCCTTCAGACGTCCCTTGATTACCTTGTACAGTTCCTTCTTCGAACCGAGCACTCGTCTGTATTCGTCAATGCTGTCATGCAGGCTCTGATCCTCTTCATGCAGCTTCAATATCTCCAGTCCGATGAGCTTGGAGAGCGGCATTGCAAGAATCGCATCTGCCTGACGCTCCGTAAAGTCAAGCTTCTCCGCCTGCGCCTTGGACTCTTCATGCTTGAAGCGGATTGCCGTCGTATCACCGTGAATCAGGCATGCCTTTGCCTGTTTGAGTGAAGAGCTGCCACGAAGCACTTCGATAATCAGATCGATAACATCCGTTGCACGAATCAAACCGCTGATAATCTCCAGACGTTTTTCTGC
>JAZSIB010000081.1:0-19346 GCA_045533585.1 Lachnospiraceae bacterium
GAAGGATTCCCCGGGTATTCGGCAAAATATGCACGAACATAATGCGAAGCGGTCCGGCTCCCATCAGTTTAGCGTTTTTTACATAATCGCGTTCCTTCTGTGCAATAAATTCGCTGCGTGCTACACGGGCAAAGCTCGGGATGAATACAATACCGAGTGCAACAATAATCATATATTTTCCGGAACCGAACACACTGACAAGAACAAGAGCAAGCAGCACACTCGGAAACGATGCGAGGCCGTCATTGACACGCATCAAAAGCTCATCCAGCGGTCCTCCAAAATACCCGGTCAACGCACCGACAAAAATACCGATTCCCGCACCAATAGCAATACTGGCTGCTCCGACCAGGAACGTCATCCGTGCCCCTTCCATCACGCGGCTGAACACATCACGGCCAAAGTAATCCGTTCCAAACCAGTGCATCAGACTCGGAGGCATGCTTTTCGCGGTGATATCCATTGCTCCCGGTTCATACGGCGTCCATACAAAGCCGACCAGCACCGGCAAAAACACCAGTGCTACCAGACAAATACCCAGTATGAAATTAAAATCACGCCGTAACCCTTTCACGCAGCTTCCTTTCCCGGCTTCTGCCGTTTTTCTTCTGCCTTCCCTCTTCGGGACACCATAACGTCAATTTTTATTTTCAATCGATTCGCGGATCCAATTTCTTATACAACACATCCACAATAAAGTTCATCACGATTACCAACACTGCAATGTAAAGTACAATCGTCTGCACTACATTAAAATCACGGTTCGATATTGCAAGAATCAGGCTCTTTCCCATTCCGGGCAGATTAAACACCTGCTCCACGATGATACTGCCTGCCAGCACATCTGCAATCACCATACCCATGAAGGTGATAACCGGCATCAGAGCATTTTTCAACACATGACGCCAGAGCACAGCACGGTTACTGTTTCCTTTGCTCTTTGCCGTCCGCACGTAATCCAGCTTCAATTCACGGATCAGCGAGCTTCGCAGGAATTTCACCACCATCGCAATCTTTGGAATCGCGATTGCAATCGCAGGCCACATCAAATACTGTATCAAAGGGAATATTCCTTCCGATGGCTTCGGACATGCACCCGGCACAAACAGCTTCAGAATAACACCAAAACACAGGGTCAGCACAATTCCTAAGAAAAACGGCGGTACTGCCATCAGTGTCTGTGTTGTCAGCGTAATCACGCGATCCAGAATTCCGTTCTCCTTCTTCGATGCCAGGAGTCCGAGCGGAACCGCTACGATAACAATCATCCCAATCGCAATCACCGCAACCCACACCGTTACCTTCAATCGCTCACCAAGAAGCTCCGTCACCGGAAGCCCGTACTGGCTGGACACACCGAAGTCCCCGCACAGTGCATTCCCAATCCAACTAAAAAGGCGGACGAAAACATTACGATTCAGCCCCATCGCCTCACGCAGAGCCTCAATCGCTTCTTCGTCCGCATCCATGCCAAGCATCATCTCAGCACTGTCACCCGGGATAATCTGAAACGCAACAAAACACAACACTGCTACAAAAAACAGTGTTACCACCAGTGCTATGAAGCGTTTCAGATAATAATTCATACTTTCCTCATTTCCGGAAACGTTTTCTGCTCTTTCCTTACCAGACACACAACGTCCCCAGTACAATTTTGATCGCTGTAATCAATCATTGCGTTTTACATCATCCATTTCATGAATAGACATTCATATGAATATTCATTCATGCGTTTATTTCTTTATAATTCACTTACTTATAATATATCGTTGCCATCTCCTGCACAAAGATAGGATAGGTTGTATAGCCATCCAGCTTACTGCCCATGGCTACGGTCAACGCCGGATTCTGTACAAATACAGCTGCCGCATCTTCCGTCAACATCCGTTGCAAATCCTTATAATATGCCACCTTCTTTGCATCGTCTGCTTCCATCATTGCCTTAGCATATACTGCATCAAACTCAGTACTGCTGTAATTCATGAAGTTCTTACTCGAAGTTGACGGATAAAAACGTAAGATATCACTCGGTGCCAGATTCGAATCCAATCCGATGATGGTGCCCTGATAGTTCTCTCCCTTATAAACTTCCGAATACCAGGTTGCCCACTCAACCATCTCTACCTTGGCATTAATGCCGACTGTTTTCAACTGCTCTGCGATTACCTGTGCAGTATCCACATGGAACTTATAGTTCGACGGTACGGTGATCGTAAAATCAAATCCGTTCGGATAGCCTGCTTTCGCAAGTAATTCCTTCGCCTTCGCCGTATCACAGGTATAGTAGGTCTCCAGTGACTTGTCATAGTACTTTGCAAAGCCCGGATAGATACCGCTGCATGCCACGGTTCCGTCTCCACCGGCTACCATATCGATGATAAACTGACGGTCAATCGCATAGTTCAGCGCCTGACGTACTTCTAATTTGTCAAACGGTGCCACAGCCGCATTGACAAACAACGCCTGCACAAGTGCCATACCGCTTACCTTCACATCATAGGCATCCGTAAGCTGTGCTGCCTGATCTGCCGTCAGATGAGGGAAGATATCAATTGCGCCGCCGAGCAGTTCCATGAATGCTGCATCCGAATCGGTCATAATCTTGAAGGTTACTCCATCCAGATACGGAAGCTCCGGATTATAATAGTGCTCATTTTTCTGAATCACCAACTCCTGCAGCGGACTGTAAGAAGCAAATTTGAACGGTGCTACGCCCAAAGCTGCACCATCCGCTGTCGTATATCCTTCCGGTACAATCGCTGTTGTCAGATAACAGAGCAGCTCAGTATTCGGCTCGGAAAGCTTTAATTCTATGATGCTCTTACCATCTTCTTCCCGCGCGGTAATCTCCTGAATAATAGAAAAAGCCGCCTCAACTACCACCTCAGGATCGGGGTTGTCAAGTCGGCCGGCACATCGATTAATCGAATAAATTACGTCCCCGGCCGTAACAGGCGTCCCGTCACTGAACTTCACACCCTCACGCAGTGTAAATGTGTACGTCAGCGAATCCGCTGAGATTTTGTACTCGCCCGCAACTGCCGGTACCATATTTCCATCTACATCCGGCTTTACCAAGCCTTCGTAGACATTGTACAATACTTCTCTGGTTCCTGCCGACGTCATTTTGTGTGGGTCAAGACTGTCAATATCCTGTGTAATACCTACCGTGACGGTACCACCGTACTTCGGCGTGGTCGATGTCTCATCACCGCCTGCCTGCGTCACGTTTTCCGAAGAAGGAGTCCCTTCGGAGTTTTCTCCGTTTCCGTTCGGCGCCTTGCCGCCTTCGCATCCGCAAAGTACGGTGGCAACAAGCAGAAACATGAGAAGAAGTGCTGTTACTCTCTTCATAACTCTACTCTCTTTCCTTCAAAAAAATATGAAATTTTATTCTGCCGGAAGGGGTGGTACCCATTCCTAACAAACACATTATATGCATTTTTCGAAAAAATGCAAGTCTGTATATGTTTTCCATTACATTTTACATTTAAAAATACTGATATTATGCCGAAATACAGAATGAAAAATTTATCAGTCTACATATACTCGGAGGATTTATGAACTCATACAATTCTTCTTTAACAAATACATATTCCGACCGGCAACCGACTCCGCTCTCGCGGAGCGAACGACCGGCAATCAATAAAAACAACCGTCCCATCAGTGAAACTGTACGGGAAGGTCAGCAGTTGCGCGGCGAAATCATCAATCGCACCACAACCGACGTTACCATTCGCCTCGCTAACGGTCAGACACTACAGGCACGGTTGGATGCTTCTGTGCCACTTTCGATCGGACAGACCGCTGCTTTCGAGGTTACACATGCTGACCCGGCTTTGATTTCACTCCGTATCCTGCAGGAAGAAGCCGCCTTTGCGCAAAACGCCCTGATTGAAAAGGCACTCACGGCAGCCGACCTTCCTGTTACCTCCCGCAATGCTGAGATTGTAAATGCACTACTGCAGCACAATCTGCCTATCAGTAAGGAAAGCATCTTCGCGTTGCTCCGTCAGAGCACGACCCATCAAAACGCCGATGTCAACACGCTTGCCCTGCTGACACAGCATAAGATTCCGGTAAATCAGGCAACACTGACACAGTTCGAAGCTTATCAGAGTTATGAACATCAGATACTGCCTCAATTGGAGAATCTTGCATACTCTTTGGGCGAATTAGCAGCTTCTTCCGAACCTGCACTATCCGGTCTGCTGCAAACATTGAAGCAGATATTCACAGCTCCGCAAGAGCATCCGTCCGCAAACAGTTCTGCTGTACTGCCGGATTCTCCTGCTTCATTACCAACGGATTCCGCTGTTTCCACACAGCCGTCTGTATCGCCATATACCCCGGAGTCTGCCGTTTCTGCTGACACTGTTTTATCACAGACTCAACAAAACTCTGCTATCACTGAAGGTAGTCTTCCTGACAGCACATTGGCACAGGACGTTTCCGCACAGGTGGCTATCACTCCTGAACACGGAAACACAACGGACGCAACTCTTTTGCAAAATCAATCCCAGACTACTCCGTCAGGCGCTGCTCTACAGAACTCTATACCGTTTGCAACTCCGGACTCCCATGACACTCCTGCCGGTCAGGCTATGCCGACACAGACCGCTTCTGCACCGGAAATGCGCTCTGCTGACGCGACTACTCCGCAGACTTTCTCCGGCTCTGTCCTGCCCGAAGCAGCACAGTCCATAGTACCGGACATTATTGCGCAGACTACAACACCGCAGGACAGTCTTGTTTCGCAAC
The DNA here is from genome assembly GCA_045533585.1 of Lachnospiraceae bacterium. GTDB lineage: Bacteria > Bacillota > Clostridia > Lachnospirales > Lachnospiraceae > SZUA-448. The sequence goes on from JAZSIB010000081.1 coordinate 4,762, forward strand.
TGCTGTCCCGTTGGACGCTGTCGCCCAAAGACCTTACTAACCCCGATAAAGTACAAGAATTCTATCAACAGCTCCGCGAAGACCTCTCCGAGCTGCGCTCCGCACTTCGTTTTCTTCAAAAGAAGGATTCCTCAGAGAGTCCTCTGGAGCGCCTGATATCCGATACTGCAAGTGCAACCGGCAGACTTCAGGACAATCTGGAATTCATGAACATGCTCAACCGTTTCTTCCCTTATGTACAACTTCCGATACGCTTTTCGGATAAAACTGCACATGGTGAACTGTACGTTTATACAAAAAAAGAGAAGCTTCGCAGTGAAAGCGGCAGCATCTCTGTGTTATTGCACCTTGATATGGAAGCCCTCGGTCCGACGGATGTATATCTTAGTCTGACCGGTACACAATTAAACTCCCGTTTTTACCTCAACGATTCTGCGCTCGAATCACTTTTTACCGAACATCTTCCGGAATTAAAAGAAACCCTTTCGGAAAAGGGTTTCATCGTCAATTTTGAACTTGCTCCGCGCAAGCAGGAGGAAGATCCTGTCCGCGAATTCCTAAACAGCCACGCCACTTCGGGCTTAAGCCGTTTTTCCTTTGATTGTCGGGCATAAAGTTATTTGCCGAGTCCGAGAAGTACAAAGGTCAAAAGCACCGCGCCGACCCCGACAAAGATTAAAAGTGCCTTTCCGGTCACCTTCACCACATGGAAGCGCGCCAGAAACAATACCGCAATCAAAAGCATCATACCTGCAAAGACCGGCGTCAACGCATCTCCCAATACATTGCGGAAACACATTACCAAGGGTAAACCAATCGCACAGTTTGGAACAGGAAGTCCTTCATAGGACTTTCTTTTTTCGCTCGTCTTGCTCTGACGTTCTTCCTCCGATACGTTGAAATACGCCAGACGTATCAGGGCTGCCAGCATATATGCACCCAAAATCAGCATGTAATACCACTCTGTCATACCGAGTGCATAACCAATCGCGGCCGGAAGCACACCGAAAGCAATCACATCTGACAAAGAATCAATTTGGATTCCAAACTTCTTTTCCTGCTCAGTCCTATCCTTCTTCGTCCGCGCAATCTGTCCATCAAACATGTCACAGCATCCCGACACCAACAGGCATACAATCCCCGCAAGAGGTCTTCCCTGTATCGCCATAAAGATTCCATACAGTGCCGTCAGCGCACTTACATATGTCAAAATTACCGTATAATTATAATATCCAATCATTTTATACTCCGTTCCGGAACACTCCGATTACTTCACGCTGTTGTTCAACCCACTTCGCCAAACACATTATACTACCCCATATCTTTCAATAGTATACCTAATCTGAGCCGGTTTGACAACTTAATTCTGCAACTTAATGAAAGCTTAATCTGTTTTCGCCCTTAGCTTGTCGAAAAAACATCGCATCGTCCGCATGATATTATTGAAATACTCTGGCGATTACGTTATACTTATTTTAACAAATCTGATACAGAAAGGAGTCCCTATGCGTATCCGGAAAAACGACAATTTTCATATAACCTTTTTCTCCGTAGTAACCGGCCTTTTCCTTGGGCTTGCACTGCTTCCCCTTACCATTTTTATTTCAACACTTCCGTATTATGCTTATGTTGCAAGACCGGTGCTTTTTTCTCTTCCGGTACTGTTCGTACTCCTTCTGATTGTATATTTATTGGCAGCCGCCTCCCAACGTCGCAAAAAACGCTATGCAGCACTCCTTTTTGCAGGAATCTTTTCTGTTGCACTTCCGTTTCTTGCCTCCCTTACCTTTACCTTCGGCTATCCGCATGTCCATCAGACATTATATATGGAACTCATGGAACTGACCGGCTTACTGGTTAATGCAAAACGTTTTTCCATGACTCCGGTCCCCGGACATTATCTGATCTGTCTTTCCTCGATGCTTCCCGGTATCATTACAGGCATCATACTTTTGTCTGCATATCTCAATAAAAAACGGAGACGTGATGCCGAATACCATCAGCCCAAGAAGAAAAACTATTACTATATTTAGTCTTTCTTCCAAACCGCATATCATTTTGAAAAAGGTTCAATCTATACTATAATAATGAAAAGGGGTAACACAATGAAAAAGCAAGACTACTTAACCTGGGACGAGTATTTTATGGGAATCGCCATGCTCTCTGCACAGCGCAGCAAGGACCCGAATACCTGCGTTGGCTCCTGCATTGTAAGTCAGGATAACCGTATCCTCTCCGTAGGCTACAACGGTATGCCACGCGGCTGTTCCGACGACGAGTACCCTTGGGAGCGTGTGGGCGGTAATCTGGACACCAAATATTTCTTTGTCTGCCATGCCGAGTTAAACGCTATCCTGAATTATACCGGAACCAACATGAAGGGCGCCAAGGTGTATACCACCCTTTTCCCGTGTAACGAGTGTACCAAGGCGCTTATTCAGAGCGGCATCAGTGAAGTTATCTATTATTCTGATAAGTATGCTGCAACCGATTCTACCATCGCTGCAAAGCGTATGTTTAAGTCTGCCGGTGTGACGCTGCGGCAGTATGAACCGGGGAATAAAACGGTTGGGTTTGAACTGTAATCCAAAACCTTATTTTCGGTCCGGTGCGGTGTTATAAAATGCATCTGTGACGCGTTCTCACTCGGTCGGAACGTAGCGGCACTAATATTTCGACTTCGCTACACTTGTCGAAACATAAGGGCCGACGTTCCTCCACGGTCACTGATGCAATATTATAACACCTTACCGGACCTCGAAACATAATAATATAAAAGGTCAATGCAAATATATACACTAAATTGCATTGACCTTTATAATTTTAATTACAGTTCAAATGGGATTTCTACTACATAATTATTTCTCAGCTTCTACCAGCTTCATTACGTCTTCTTTGAACTGCGCCCATTCGGCACCGTTCTCTACGTAATATACCGGACAGTTCACGCCAGTCGCGTCGTAATGGCGCATGATATCTCCGGCGGAGAGTTTATATTCTTTACATATCTTTGCGGTGAGCTTTACCAGTGAGGAGTAGGTTTGTTCCTCAGGCAATCCTGCTGCATCGTTATGACAATACTCGATTGCTATCGTGTCTGCATTGCGTTCTGCCGTTGCGTATGCGGTCTCGTTCACCGGAATACATTGGATAATCTCGCCTTCGAGTCCAACGATAAAATGCATACTTGCCGCGCTTTTCTTCTGAATCTTCATCTGTTCAAAATGGTTCCGGTTACTTACCGCAGTAACTCCGGGGCTTCCGACACAGTGGATGACTACACCATTTACTTCCTTTAACTCCTGCTGTGAACGGGAATACTCGTTCGGCGTCAACAAACTTGCCTGTATTTGAACGTCACCGGCTTCCGACCAGGTTCCCATGGCTTCCCGGAAGAAAATATTTCTCATCAAAGAAACGATTCCTACCACCAGCAGGATAATAAATGTTAATACAAGCCCCAGCGTTATTGCCCAGGCAATATATCTTCTTCGTCTCTGTCGTCTTTTCCACTCAGCTTTTGTTAATGGCGCCATATACTCCTCTTTCACCTGTTTGCCATATCATCCGGCAAACAAAATTAAGCCTTTCTCTGTGCTCCCATTGCATACATCATCCGGTCAAACCGGTTTCCGTTTGCAACAAAAATGCATATCGACAAAATCTTACGCTAGATAGTATAACATTTGTCGAATATGCTTGCAAGGAAAAAAGGGTAACAAAACATGGTTTTTCTGTCTTGTTACCCTTAAGATTTCTTTCATTAGTTATCATCCACGCTGTAGTTCGGAGCTTCCTTGGTAATGTGGATGTCGTGCGGATGGCTTTCCTTCAGGGATGCTGCGGACATCTTGATGAAACGACCGGTTTCCTTCAAGGTCTCGATATCCTTCGCACCACAGTAACCCATACCGGAACGGAGACCGCCAAGCAACTGGAAGATGGTATCTTCTACATTGCCCTTATATGCAACACGACCTTCTACACCTTCCGGAACGAGCTTCTTTGCGTCGGTCTGGAAGTATCTGTCCTTGCTTCCGTTCTCCATCGCTGCGATGGAACCCATGCCACGGTATACTTTGTACTTACGTCCCTGATAGAGTTCGAAGGTTCCCGGACTCTCGTCACACCCTGGGAACATGTTACCCATCATGCAGACATTTGCACCGGCTGCAATCGCCTTGGTGATATCACCGGAGTACTTGATACCGCCGTCTGCGATAATCGGAATGTTATATTCTTTTGCTACTTCATAGGAATTCATGATTGCGGTAATCTGCGGAACACCGATACCGGCTACCACACGGGTGGTACAGATGGAACCTGGTCCGATACCAACCTTAACACAGTCAACACCTGCCTCAATCAATGCCTTGGTTGCTTCGCCGGTTGCCACATTACCTGCGATGATAGAAAGTTCCGGATAACACTTTCTTACATCGTTTACTACACGGAGAACGTTTGCAGAATGTCCGTGTGCAGTATCGATTACGATAGCATCAACTTTTGCCTTTACCAATGCATCCACACGGTCCATGATGTTAGCAGTAATACCAACACCTGCCGCGCAGAGCAAACGACCCTGTGCATCCTTAGCGGACAACGGATACTTAATCTGCTTCTCGATATCTTTAATGGTAATGAGCCCCTTCAGGTTACCCTGCTCGTCTACAATCGGAAGCTTTTCTTTTCTTGCTGCTGCAAGAATCTTCTTCGCATCCTCAAGTGTCACGCCTTCCTTTGCGGTAACAAGCCCTTCGGAAGTCATGGACTCCTTAATCTTCTTAGAGAAATCTGTCTCAAACTTTAAGTCACGGTTTGTAATAATACCTACCAGCTTCTTGCCCTCGGTAACCGGTACACCGGAGATGCGGTATTTGCCCATCAGCTCATCTGCGTCCGCCAACGTATGCTCCGGAGAAAGAGAGAAAGGATCGGTAATAACACCGTTCTCAGAACGCTTTACCTTATCTACCTCATCTGCCTGTTCTTCAATTGTCATGTTTTTGTGAATAACACCGATACCACCCTGTCTTGCCATCGCGATAGCCATGCGATGCTCGGTTACGGTATCCATTCCGGCACTCATAAGCGGAATGTTGAGTTTGATTGATGCAGTCAACTGTGTTGTCAGGTCGACCATGTTCGGAGTTACCTCAGAATATGCCGGTACCAACAGCACGTCATCAAAGGTAATGCCTTCGCCAATCAGTTTTCCCATGATATTTCCTCCATGTAATATAATAAATAGTATAAAGTAAATAGGAAGTTACCGGATTCTTACGAAGTCCATCCCTTCCTATCAGTTACCGTCAATCCATGAAAACCTTGCGGGGAGCCTTCTGCTTTGCGAACGCAAGCATCTTCTCGCTCGGTTCAAAAATTACCTTGACCATTGTATTATTCTTGGAATCTTTTCCTACCAGTGCATAGGTCTTTGCTTCCGGGTTACCGGAACTGAAATCCTTCACCTGCAGTCTCTGGTACGTATAGCCGTCCAGCTGGTGGGAATTTGTCGGGCAGAGCACCTCACAGTTATCAAGATCCAGCTTCAACTGGGTCTTGCGCTTGTTTCCGCCCATAATCTTGTCAAAATCAAACTGTCCGTCACAGAAAATATATTCATAGTCTACGCTCAGATAAGGCAGATAGTAAACAGTTGCTACGATTGCTGCAATTCCGAGGAAGAGCAAGATGGAAATCCCGAGCAGACCGGCAAACAGCAGGGCTGCATCCGCTATAATGATAGCTATCTTTATCAATGTATCTTTCGCATTTTTCTGTTTCTTTACTCCTGCTTCTGTATACATCTCGTTCATGTTCTCACCTCAAATTCCTGTCTGACACTTCAATACCATTTGATAATATTTCTGACCATTATACTGATAACAATCTAAAAAAGCAAGTCCTTTTTTCTGTTTTTTCTACTTTTTCTTTCACAATATTCTGCCCCGGCGATTCCTATTTACGGACACTGTCTCCACCAATCGTTTGAAGTACCGGAAACGGCATCAATGTCAATCGTCTCCCCCAACATCGGAGTACTGACCGCAAGTCCGTTTTTTTCTGCTTCCCTTACAAAACGCTCCACCGGATCGTCCCACGCATGATCGGAAAGAGAATATGCACCCCAGTGTACCGGCACGGATAGTTTTGCGCCAAGCGTCTCGCACGCTGTCACAGCCTCTTCCGGCAACATATGAAACGTATGCCACTGCATATTATACTGGGCACAATCTGTTAACACCAAATCAAAATCACCGTATTTATCATGGATAGCAGCAAAATGTCCTCCATAACCGCTATCGCCGCTTTCGTACACCTGATGATACTCATCTTTTAATACCCAGGAAGCGAACAAAGTCCTTCCTCCGTCTATCACCATACGCGAAGAATAATGCCGCGCCGGAGTGCAGGCAAGGGTCAAACCATTTACTTCAGTTTCCTCCCACCACGCAAGTGTCCGTATCTTTTCCCCGGCAATTCCCCAGCGCAGCAGATGCTGCTCCACACCAAGTGGTACGATAAACAACTTCGTCTTGTCGTCCAGTTGTTTTAATGTCTTCATATCTAAATGGTCATAATGGTCATGCGTCAAAAGAATCATATCAAGTGCCGGCAGTTCTTCCAGCGTTATCGGAGCTTTACTGTACCGCTCCGGTCCCGCAAACGATACCGGTGATGCCGTCTTGCTGAAAAGCGGATCAAACAATACATTCATCCCGTGCATCTGAAGAAGCGTAGCCGAATGCCCAAACCATGTCACATAAACCCGGTCAATTTCAGGTTCTGCAGGAATCTCAGGTGCTACAACCGGCAATTCGTCCAGAGGTTTCCGCTCTTTTGTCGAGATTCTGATATCCTCCGCAAGTCCTTCTTCTATATATTCTTCCGGATAAGTAAACTTTCCGTCACCATAATTGGCTGCACGTTTTGCATAGTCCTCCCGTTGTTCTTTTGATGCTTTACCTCCAAACACCGGATTCAACAGAAAGAATAACAGCACCGCTAACGCAAGCACTGCAACAATCCCCGGAAAAACCCACAGCATACGCAATAACCTTTGTCCTTTTTTCATGTTTCTTTCTCCATTTTTTGTTCTCTCCTTAATTATTGAACCATCCCTTTATATTAGTCAATATACAAAACAATTCTTCCACCTCAAAAAAGCAATATTCCATTGGAGCCCGGCAAAATTCTGCCCAAATTAATTACATTTATTTAGGCAAAATACCACATTGTCAAATAACATATTTCATACTATAATGGAGTTACGATAACGTTTAAGTAAATTAAGTGTTGCAACTTTCCCTCGTGCGTTCTCCGCTCCGAAAGTGCAACATTCAGCAAATCAATTAAAACAAGAAAGGCAGGACAGACACATGCAATTCGGTTATTTTGATGACGCCAATAAAGAGTACGTCATCACTACCCCCAGAACCCCTTACCCGTGGATCAACTACCTCGGCTCCCAGGAGTTCTTCTCTCTGATTTCGAACACTGCAGGCGGCTACAGCTTCTATAAGGATGCGAAGCTTCGCCGTATCACCCGTTTCCGTTACAACAACGTACCTCTCGACCTCGGTGGTGGACGTTACTACTATATTAATGATGGTGGCGACATCTGGTCTCCGGGCTGGGCTCCGGCAAAAGCAGAGCTTGACGCTTACGAGTGCCGTCACGGCTGCGGTTACACCAAGATTAAGGGTGCGCGCGGTGGCATCGAGACCGAAGTTACTTTCTTCGTTCCGCTGAACTGCAACGCTGAGATTCACAAAGTCGTTGTAAAGAACCTTGGCGATACCAAGAAAAACTTCAAGCTCTTCTCCTACATCGAATGGTGCCTCTGGGATGCACAGGACGACCGTTCCAACTTCCAACGTAACTTCAGTACCGGTGAAGTTGAGATTCAGGGTTCTACTATCTACCACAAGACCGAATACAAGGAACGTCGTGACCACTACGCATTCTTTACCGTAAACGCTCCGATTGCAGGCTTCGACTCTGACCGTGAGAGCTTCATCGGAACCTACGGCGGCTATGATGCTCCGGCTGCAGTTGTAGCAGGTGCTTCCACCAACTCCGTCGCAGACGGCTGGTCCCCGATTGCTTCCCACTGCCTCGAGATCGAACTTGCTCCTGGCGAAAGCAAAGACTTCGTATTCGTTCTTGGTTACATTGAGAACGACCGTGATAAGAAGTGGGCATGCCAGACCGGCACCTTAGAACCGGAAAACGTAAGCGGAACCACTGACAAGAAGCCGCTCGAAGCAATCGTAAACGGTGCATTGGTACAGTCCACCTACGCACCGAACGGCGAGAACATCATCGACAAGACCAAAGCACGCGAGATGATCAAGCGTTTCTCCACTACCAAGGCTGTGGATGAAGCATTTGAAGAATTAAAGGCTGACTGGGATGCTCTGCTTTCCAAGTACACCTGCTCCACTCCGGAAGACAAGACCGACCGTATGGTAAACATCTGGAACCAGTACCAGTGTATGGTTACCTTCAACCTGTCCCGTAGTGCTTCCTACTTCGAATCCGGTATCGGCCGCGGCATGGGCTTCCGTGATTCCAACCAGGACCTCTTAGGTTTCGTACATCAGATTCCGGATCGTGCACGCGAGCGTATCCTCGACCTCGCTGCTACCCAGCTCGAGGACGGTGGTGCTTATCACCAGTACCAGCCGCTTACCAAGAAGGGTAACCACGAACTCGGCGGTAACTTCAACGATGACCCGTTATGGCTCGTACTTGCAGTTACTTCTTATATTAAGGAAACCGGCGACTACAGCATTCTCGATGAGATGACCCCTTATGAGAACAAAGAAGAGCTTGCTGCTCCGCTTTCCGACCACTTAAAGCGTTCTGTTGACCATGTAATCAACAATGTCGGGCCGCACGGACTTCCGCTCATCGGCCGCGCTGACTGGAATGACTGTCTGAACCTCAACTGCTTCTCCACCGAGTCCGGTGAGTCCTTCCAGACCCTGACCGGTAAGGATGGTAAGGTTGCAGAGTCCGTTATGATTGCCGGTATGTTCGCATACATCGGCGAAGAATACGCAATCCTCATGAAGAAGATTGGCAACACTGCCGAAGCTGATCGTATCATGAAGGAAGTTGAGAACATGCGCGAAGTTATCATGCGTGATGGCTATGACGGAGAATGGTTCATCCGTGCATACGATGACTACAGCCGCAAGGTTGGTAGCAAGGAATGCGAAGAAGGTAAGATTTTCATCGAGTCCCAGGGCTTCTGTATCTTAGGTAAGTGTGGTATCGAAGACGGCAAGGCGCTCAAGGCACTTGATTCCGTTGAGAAATACCTCGGCACCAAGTACGGTCTTGTACTGAACAATCCGGCATTCACCCGTTACTATGTAGAGTACGGTGAGATTTCCACCTACCCGGCAGGTTACAAGGAGAATGCAGGTATCTTCTGTCACAACAATGCATGGATTATGATTGCAGAGGCAGTTATGGGTCGTGGTGATAAGGCATTTGATTACTACACCCGTATCGCACCGGCATACACCGAAGAGTATTCCGAGATTCACCGTCTTGAGCCGTACTGCTACGCACAGATGGTAGCCGGCAAGGATGCAAAGCGTTTCGGTGAAGCAAAGAACTCCTGGCTGACCGGTACGGCATCCTGGAACTTCGTAGCAATCTCCCAGTATATCTTAGGCATCAAGCCGGAGTACGACGGTCTTATGATTGATCCTTCCATCCCGGCAGCTTGGGACGGCTACACCGTAAACCGTGTATTCCGTGGTGACACCTACAACATCACCGTGAAGAACCCGAACCATGTATGTACCGGCGTAAGTTCGCTTACCGTTGACGGCATCAAGGTTGAGGGCAATATCATTCCGTATTACAACGACGGCAAGGCACATAGTGTTGAAGTGGTACTTGGATAATAATATGTAATATATCAGCAAGAGGGCAACTACGGTTGCCCTCTTTGTTGTCGGCGGCGGTTGCAAGCTTATACCATCTGTTGCTCCTCGAATCATAAGCATCAGAAAGGTGGAATTGCAACCGTCCGCCTCGAAACCAAAAGACTTGCACCGCGATTGTGACCTCTTGCTGATAAAATCGCAATTATGTACTGGAAACTTTCTTCTGTCTATGCTATTCTATTTAACGAACGGCACGCAACCGTTGAATGATATATTTCATTTCATATTAATGCCGTGTTCCCAGTTTGAACACAATTTTTATGCTATACTTATATGTACATTAATTATCATTCGGAGAATATTGATATGGACTTAAAGAAAGCAAAATTAGACGACGATTCCTTTATCTACGCAAAACGAGAAAACAAAAGTGACAGAGAAAAATGGAAAGAAATGAACGGTAAGGAGAAGTGGAGATTCTTCCGAGATTATTATCTTTTTAAGATAATACTTGGTGTTATCATCATCGCCCTGCTCGGAAAACTCCTCTGGGACACCTTCGGTCCGAAGCCGACGGAGGTTCTGAATATAGCCATTGACAGTTACTCTTACCTGTTGGAAGACTTCGAAGTCATGCAGGACAAACTGATTGAACATATGGAACTTGACACAGAAGAGTATTCCCTGCGTCTTGATACCAATTATGACCTTAACAACGACCAGAACTCCGTACAGCGTATTTCCTTGTATCTTATGACCGGCGAGCTGGATGGTCTTATCACTACCGAGAAGCAATTCACCGGCTATGTTGAGAAAAACGCGATGGCACCGCTCAAGGATGTCCTTCCTGCGGATTTATTTGAAAGTCTCAAGGAAAAACACTTCATCGGGCATGTAATTGATAAGGAGCTTGACGGAACGATTAACAGCATTGAAGGAGATGAGGTTTACGGCATTTACCTCGACAGCCTCCCGCTCTTCTCCAAATTTATAGAGCGCGAGGACAAACCAATCTTCGGCATCCCTGCTTCCGCCGTGGACAAGGAAAATGCAATTATCTTCCTTCGCTTCCTGCTCGACAATTACGCAGAACAATAACGCAAAAGACCGCTTCACAGCGGTCTTTTTTATGACGTATTTCCCCTTAATGTTTCAGCACCAACACTTCATACCCCGCAAGAGTGTATGCTCCCGAAACCTGTTCATTCGTACGCAATTCCAAAGCAGACGGCAATTTAACTTCCCGCTCCTCCGGCTGTGTATTCATGACAAACAGATACCTTCCATTGTCACCGATACGTTCGGTACAGATAACTCCGTCCGGCACCGCATCCATAAGCGGCTGCAGTTGTTTTTCTTTTGCAACTTCCCCATAAAACGCCTTCAGGAAATCTCTTCCCGTCCGCGCTGCGATATAATACGCACTGCCCTTGCCGAAGCTGTTCTTTGTCAGCACCGGCATGCCCTGATAGAAGTTCTCTTCATACGCAGCAAGCGCCTGCGCCGTCTCCGTGTGAACCAGCGCGCACACTTCCTTGCAGGCATATTTGATTCCGTTGTAGATAAAGCTGTTATGCTGTGTCTCGTCCAGTGCATCCGTTTCTTCATCCCAGATACCGAGCACGCTGCGAAGCGGACCGGGATAACCGCCTAAGAAGGCAAGATTTTCTTCGTTCACCCAGCCGCTGATATAAGTAGCCACATAAGTGCCACCGTTCTGCACAAATGCTTCCACTTTTTCAGCAAAACCATCTTCCAGCAGATAGGTCATAGGACCACATACGATGCGATAGGCATCCAACGCATCCGTCTGGTCAATCACATCCACATCATATCCAAGCGACTTCCATGCCGCATAATGATCTTTTATCGTTTCAATGTACTTCTTATCGCGGTTGTCTCCAAACATCGCCTGGTCTAAGATCCAACTGTTATCCCAGTTATATATCAGCGCCACCTTGCTCTCCGGTGCAGAACCGCACACTTGTGAGATATCTTTTAAGGTCTGTCCGACTTCACTGACTTCGCGGAAGATTCTGGTCTGATCCGAATTGTCATGTCCGATGATTGCACCGTGGTACTGTTCGCTGCTGCCGCGTCCCTTACGGAATTGGAAATACTGCACGGTATCACTTCCATGGGCAATGGCCTGCAAGCTTTGCAACATCAGAACACCCGGTTTTCTGAGGCGATTGATGGCATGCCAGTTTACCGCAGAAGGAGATGACTCCATCATCATAAATGGTTTCTGCCCGCCAACACCGCGCATCAGGTCGTGGTGGAGTGATGCACGCATCGCTGCCTCTGCATCCCGCGCATCTCCTGTCCATGCGGGATAATTATCCCAGCTGACACGGTCTAAGAGTTTCGCAAACTTAAAGTAATCAATGCCCGGGAAGAATTCCATCAGGTTTGCGGTACAAGGAATGTCCGGAGTAATTTCCTTAAGCGGCGCAATCTCCCAACGGTAAAAATCACAGAACTGATCTGAAGTAAAACGACGCCATGCCAGTGACAAGCCAAGATTTCCGGATTCGCCGATGGAGGACGGACTGTCTACCTGCGCAAACGAAGAATACCGATGGCTCCAGAACGTATTCCAAAAGGCATCGTTCATGTTTTCAATCGTTCCATACCGCTGCTTCAGCCACTTACGGAACGCATCCTGACACAACGGACAATGACATTCGCCGCCATATTCATTGGAAATATGCCACATACCAAGCGCCGGATGATTCCGGTAGCGTTTTGCCAACAAAGTGTTGATGGTACGAACCTTTTCCCTGTAAACAGGCGAAGTCAGACAATGATTGTGCCTTGCACCGAACAACTGACGACGACGAGACTCATCTACCCGCAAGACTTCCGGGTACTTCTCTGCCATCCACGCCGGACGCGCACCGCTCGGCGTAGCCAAGATCGCTTTGATGCCGTTGTCTGCCAGCATATCCATCACTTCATCCAGCCATTCGAAGCAATATACTCCCTCTTCCGGCTCCAGCATGCTCCATGAAAAAATGCCTACAGACAAGGTATTCACCCCTGCCTTTTTCGCAAGCTCCATATCAATCTTCCAAATCGTATCCTTCTCTTTGATCCATTGCTCCGGATTGTAGTCACCGCCATGCAGCAGCACCGGCATATCCGGCATAATTGCAGGGAATTGTGCCATAACAAGTCTTCCTTTCACTTTGCCTACACAATCACATTGTGTTGCGGACATTATACTATACACTTGAAAAACCATCAACATGAAAGAATCTTGAATTTCCGCGTTTTCAGCAACAAGAATACGACAGGAATTTGGCACAGCAATATCATGTAATGCACTGTTGAAAAGACTGTTTGCGGAAAATGTGTGGCAATGGCGGACACTTGTGTCCGAAAGTGACACACGTTTTCAAAAACTGTCGTTTTCACCAGTGGGTGAATGATATGCTGTGTCAAATTCCTGTGTCAGTTGCAAAAGACGGAAACAAAAAAGGCACCTTCAAGTCACACTTGAAGATGCCTTCCGGTATCATTGCTTATGAATTATTTTGCCTTGATATATCCCTTAGCGGTCAGAAGCTCTGCGGAAAGTACTGCACCGCCTGCTGCACCACGAAGGGTGTTATGGGAGAGACCTACGAACTTGTAATCGTATACGGTATCCTCACGAAGTCTGCCGGCACATACTGCCATACCGTTCTCGGTATCGCGGTCAAGTGCTGCCTGCGGACGATTGTCTTCTTCGAAGTAGTGGATGAACTGCTTCGGTGCGCTCGGAAGGTCAAGCTCCTGCGGAACACCCTTGAACTCTGCCCAGCACTTTAAGATCTCTTCCTTGGTCGGCTTCTTGTCAAAGCTTACAAATACTGCTGCGGTATGACCGTTGCTTACCGGAACACGGATACACTGGGTGTTGATTACCGGACCTTCAGCCTTCACGATAACGCCATTCTCAACCTTACCCCAGATACGAAGCGGTTCCTGCTCACTCTTCTCTTCTTCACCACCGATGTACGGGATGATATTGTCAACCATCTCCGGCCAATCCTTGAAGGTCTTGCCTGCACCGGAAATTGCCTGATAAGTCGTAGCAACTACGGTCTTAACACCGAAGTGGCGGAGTGCATGAAGCATCGGGGTGTAGCTTTGGATGGAACAGTTCGGTTTAACAGCGATGAAACCGTTCTTGGTTCCGAGACGCTTCTTCTGGGACTCGATTACTTCCATGTGCTCCGGATTCAATTCCGGAACGATCATCGGAACGTCCGGAGTCCAGCGGTGTGCACTGTTGTTGGACACAACCGGAACCTCTGCCTTAGCATATGCTTCCTCGATTGCCTTAATCTCATCCTTAGACATATCTACTGCACTGAATACAAAGTCAACTTCTGCAGCGATTGCTTCTACTTCGTTTACATTCTTTACAACCAGCTTCTTCACAGCTTCCGGCATCGGAGTATCCATCTTCCAACGCTCGCCAACAGCCTCTTCATAAGACTTGCCTGCGCTTCTCGGACTTGCTGCTACCAAAACTACTTCATACCACGGATGGTTCTCCAAAAGGGAAATGAATCTCTGTCCAACCATACCTGTTGCACCTAAGATTCCGACTCTTAACTTTGCCATATCTTTCTTCCTCCTTCATGCGCCGTACCCTGTATACAGCGCCGTTCTGTCTATCAT
>JAZSIB010000163.1:0-3637 GCA_045533585.1 Lachnospiraceae bacterium
TCTCGATATACCACATGCTTTTCTATCATTAATGCTATAGAGAATTTAAGCACTTTTACCGGCGAAAAGCAACCGTATTCTGTACGGTTAAAGCACACGCGAAAGGAACACCCGCATATGTTTCGATTTTACTATGTTGTAGTAATCAGTATCTTTCATGAAATCTATTATCTTCTTCGTATGAACCACGTCATACGGAACAAAGAACAGTATACACCGGAACATCGTTACGCCATCGTACGCAACGTCATCCGTTTTATCAAAATCAACGGATTCATTCTCACCAAGTCCTACGGCAAAGAAAACCTCCCACAGGAAGGCGGCTATATTATGTTCCCAAACCATCAGGGAAAATACGATGCCTGCGGTATCATCCACACGCACAAAAAACGTTGTTCTTTCGTCATTGATAAGAAAAAAGCAAATATGCCGATCCTGAAACAAATTCTCGCACTCAGCGACAGTCTTCCGCTCGAGATTGACAACGTCCGTCAGTCCATCGGCGTCATCAAGGAAGTGGCAGACCGTGTAAAAAATGGCGAACGATTCTTCATCTTCCCGGAAGGCGGCTATAAAAACAACCGCAACAACCTGCAGGAGTTCAAGGCAGGCTGCTTCAAATCCGCTCTGATGGCAAAGTGTCCCATCGTTCCGGTTGTACTCGTAGACTCTTGGAAAGTATTCAACTATATCGGTCTCGGTCATGTACGCACCAAAGTCTTTTATCTGCCGGCGATTTCGTATGAAGAATATAAGGATATGAAGACACATGAGATTGCAGATATGGTAAAGGCACGAATTGAAGCTGTTCTATGCAAATACCGCTAAGACAAAAGCTGTTTTTTCGCTTTTTTGCATAAGAATACCTGTTTTGCAAAAAATCATTGCATATTATGCATCGACATTGTATAATTATAAAAACATATAGAAAGGAGTCTTTTCCATGAATAAGACAAAAGTATTTATTAACGGCGGCGAAGGAACGACCGGTCTGCGCATTTTGGAGCGTTTCGAAGGACGCGACGATATCGAACTGATTCCGATTGCTTCTGAGCTTAGAAAAGACCCTGCCGAAGTTAAGAAAAAAATCAACGAATCTGATATTACCTTCCTCTGTCTTCCGGATGCTGCTTCCATCGAAGCAGTCAGCTACATAGAGAACCCGAATGTACGCATCATCGATGCTTCCACAGCGCATCGTACCAATCCGGACTGGAGCTACGGTTTCCCGGAATTATCCGCGACACACCGTGAAAACATCAAGACCAGCAAACGTGTTGCAGTTCCCGGTTGTTACGCCAGCGGTTTCAATGCTATCGTATACCCGCTGATGCAGGCCGGACTCATCACTGCAGATGCCCTGATTACCTGTGCTGCCATCTCCGGTTACAGCGGAGCAGGCAAAAAAGCAATCGCACAGTATCAGGACGCGGATGCCCGTGCTATCGGCAAGACCACCGGCGATGCCCACGACCCGCTTTGCTCCCCGCGCCAGTATGCACTGGCACAGCAACACAAACACCTGAAGGAAATGAAAGCCATTCCGGGCCTTAGCCACGAACCGATTTTCCTTCCGCAGGTTTGTGATTATTACAGCGGTATGATTGTCAGCATTCCGTTCCATGCAGACGCATTAACAAAGAAGGTAACACTTGCAGAACTTCATGAAGTATTTGCAAAGCATTACGAAGGCCAGAAGTTCGTTAAGGTTCTCGCCCTTGATGATGCACAGATAACCGGTAATTTCCTCTCTGCCAACACCATCACCGGCTATGACGGCATGGAGGTGCTGATCTACGGTAACGACGAGCGTATGGTAGTTTCCACCCGCTTCGACAATCTCGGCAAGGGTGCATCGGGTGCAGCCGTACAGTGCATGAACCTGATGATTGGTGCAGCAGAAGACAAAGGATTGAACCTGTAATTATTTCTCGACTTATCACAAGGGAGGCAGTGCCGTCTTGCATCTGCCTCCCTTTTCATTTCCTATCGATTGGAATTCCTACTTAACTTATCCGTTACTTCCACTGTACGTTAATCGAACCGCCTTCCGTTCCCCATCCATCGTTAACCGGAAGACAATCATCATGATAATTCTCCGGTGACTGGTTCACTGCCAGGCTGTTCCGGTAGACACCGTAATACCCGAGTCCCTCCGGTCCGCAGATTAACAGATAAAAGTCACATGTCTCCATATAGTAATACTCCTGCTCCATAAGCCAGTTCGCCGCAATCAGGTGCTCTCCGTCATAATCCATGCTTGCTTCTGTCGTCAGCTTCATCAATGCCTGACACTGCGGATGTTCTATGGATATAGAGAAGCGCAATTCATACTCGCCATTCTCCGTTACCGCAAGCAGGCTCAGCTTCTCTCCCACGATAACCAGAAAGTCGTCATGTTCACTGATACCGCCCCAGCTCTCCAGCTCAATCTTCTGACTCAGCTCCATCGTATCCCGGTCGATCACACTAAAAAAGTACTTTTCCTCTTCTTCTGTAAAGAGCAAGAGCTTCGTCTGTTCTTTGTTTAATGACAGATGCAGTACATTAATCTGCTCATCCAAGGAATGCACCATCTTCAGGGAATCCAGATCCACGCCGGACTTCGAATACGTCCCGGGATCACCAAACCGGAACGAATATATACCGTAGCCGCCCGGTATCAAACTGCTGTCCATCGCTTTGCCGTCCAACGTTTTGTTGTAAAGCGTAAAATAACACATACCATCCTCTGTCATTACACTTTCACTGTATAACTGCAGATGATCCGAGGATACACTCTGCGTCATCATTCCGTTCGACTGGTCACGGTCAACCACGACTTCAATACAATCTTCTTCCTCTACGGGAATCCGGAAAAATGCTGCAAATGTTTCATACACTTCCCGTTCAGCGTCCATCTGTCCGGAATCGTCTTCCAGCCATCTTTCATTCCCCCAGACAGTGTAATTCGGAAGCTCCAACCGGATAAAAAACGGATAATAGGTATAATAGTCCTTCACATAGACTTTTTTGCTCACTTCCGTTCCCGGCTCTATCTGCTCGAAGATTTCACGGTACGCCCTTGCCAGACCGTCTAAGCTCTCAATCGGAGCTGTAATATCCGGAGCACTCTCAAAAGACACACTGATTGCGACCGGGTCCGGACGGTATTCCCGCGCCCACAGCATCTCCTTTGCCAAAAACTGAAACTCCGTATCGGTCGTTTCCACGCCATCCTTTTCATAGCTAGTCTCCCAAAGCAGGTGGTCATCGTAATGCACCTTCAAGTCCACAGCAAATCCATCTGCAAGTGATACATCCCCGTATCGTACCTCTTCCGTAATCGTTACGGTATCTTTATTTTGATTTACCACTGCCGCTACTGTAACAATTCCTCCACAGGACAACAGTGCAAGTATACATAGCAGACATACTACCTTTTTCACTTTTATATCATCCTCTCTTCCCCAACATGTTTCTCGTCCTCGCGTCCCGATGCAGCACCTCAGCCCCAATTGTTTCTGACGTCATCCTGTCAAGGCACATACAACTGCTTATTCTCCCGCAATTCCGCTCAATGCCTTGCTCACACGGTCTGCCCGGTATTGATACGTCTCCTTAATATACCCCATCAGAGTCTTTCCTTCTTCCTCCA
>JAZSIB010000255.1:0-17386 GCA_045533585.1 Lachnospiraceae bacterium
GAAGAAATGAAGAATGAAATCACTCGCCTGCAACAACAATATTTCGAATAAACTTGACAGAATGTGAGAAAAAACATAAGAAAAAAGTCAGTAACTCGGTTGTCTTGCGAAAAATTTTGTGATAAGATACTGCTACTACTCTATGGAGGGTCAGGGTATTATGATTCGTGTAACAGTTTGGAATGAACATTTCCATGAACAAAATGATGCAATGGTACGTATTATTTACCAGCAGGGAATTCAGGGCTGCATTGCAAAGGGATTGCGTGTAGATAAAGACTTGAAGGTGCAGACAGCAACCTTTGAGATGAGGGAGCACGGTCTGACTGAAGAGGTGTTGGAAAATACCGATGTTTTGATTTTCTGGAGTCATGTAAAGCATGATGAGTTTTCGGATGAAGTGGCAGAGCGTATTAAGCGTCATGTGTTAAACGGCATGGGATTCATTCCGCTTCACTCGGCACATGGCAGCAAGCCGGTGAAATTACTTTTGGGTACTTCGATGACACTCCGTTGGAAGCACGGTGACCGTGAAAGACTGTTCTGTACCGCACCGACCCATCCGATTGCGGCAGGGATTCCGCCATATTTTGAGCTTCCGCAGGAAGAGATGTACGGAGAGTATTTTGATATTCCAAAGCCCGACGATGTGGTATTTACCGGATGGTTTGCAGGCGGTGAGGTGTTCCGCAGCGGATGTACCTTTACCCGTGGTTACGGTAAGATATTCTACTTCCAGCCGGGACACGAAGAGTATCCGACTTATTACATACCGGAGGTTCAGCAGATTCTGAGAAATGCGGTGCATTTCTGTGCGCCGGTTGTGCGTAAGACAGGGGAATTGAGCTGTACTCAAGTGGAAAAGTCATTAGAAAAGCGTTAATCGGAAGACCGAATAACCGTGACGAGTTGAATGCATGTTTTGCTTTTATCCGTGAACGTTTAGCTTGAACAGAATAGAGGAATGCTTGGGAAGATTTTAACAACAAAAATCTTCCTTTTTTTTATTTTGGGTGCTATAATTTTAATATCTATATCGTGGGGGGATGGGCTATGAAACGTTTGCAGATATTGTTTTACATCTTGTTCTTTGGTGCATCGCTGTATTTTATTTTGGGGCAGGCGTTGCGTCCGATGGAAGACAGTTATGATCAGGGACAAGCTTCTTTGTTCAAAGTACAATGGGAAAGAGTCTATTCGGATGGCAGAAGGGAAGCGGTAGAGGTGCCGGGAAAGTGTGAGGCTGCAAGGGGAGAAGTAGTCCGCATTGAGGCAGAGTTACCGTCTCTGCTTCCTGATGTGTCATATCTGTGTTTCCGTGGTTCACAGCAGGATGTGACAGTATATATTGGGAACACGATGAGAACACGTTACAGTACGGATAATACAAGACTGTTCGGAAAAGACAGTGCAAGCGCTTATGTATTTGTGCAGCTGATGCCGGAAGATGCGGGGGAAGTTGTAGCTGTTGAGACAGAAAGTCAGTCATTCTATACCGGGCGGCTGAACCGGGTGTATTTTGGAGAAAAGATGGGTATCTGGAACATGATTACGCGGGAGAATGGTGCAGTCCTGCTGGTGGCACTCTGCCTGTTTTTGTTGTCTTCGGCAGCAATTATTGTCAGTGCGGCAGTAAGGGTGTTCTATAAGACGAAGATATCATTGGGTATCCTGGGATGGTCTACTTTGCTTGCATCGCTCTGGGTCATTGGGGAATCACGTTTGAGGCAGCTCCTGTTCCCAAGCAGCAGTATGATTGCGTCTATGCCCTATATCGCTCTGATGTTGGTACCGTTTCCCTTTATGATTTACATCAATAATCTGCAGAAACGGCGTTATGAACGGTTGTATTTTGGACTTTTGATACTGGTGACGGTGAATGATTTCGCCTGCGTTATGCTTCAGGCGTTAGAAATAGTGGACTTTGTGGAATCCATGGCAGTTATGATTGCAATGATAGTTGTGATGATATTGCTTACTATGGTGACGATTGTTCTTGACTGGTATAAGAAACGCTTGGAGGAATATCGTCTGGTAGCCATCGGATGTATTGGTATTTTATTCAGCGGGATTCTGACCATTTATTTTATGAGTGCTTTTGACAGTGATAATTATATCGGACTGCCGCTTTGTGCGGGCTTAAGTTTCCTGTTGATTATGGCTTCGATTGCTGCGGCACGGTTTGTAGTAAATGCGGAGAAGGAAAAAGAAAAGGTTATGGAAGCGAGTGCGGCTAAGGTGAGCTTCCTCACCCGTATGTCACACGAAATCCGTACTCCGATTAACACCATTCTCGGTATGAATGAGATGATACTGAGAGAAAACAAGGATATTGCAATTACGGAATATGTGAATCATTCACAGAGAGCGGGTCGTATGCTTCTTTCGCTGGTGAATGATGTGCTGGACTTCTCGAAGATTGACTCCGGTATACTGCACATTGCAGATAACCCTTACTCTCTGACTGAAATTCTGATTGATTCTTATCATATGTTGGAGGCAAGGGCGAAGAAAAAAGATCTGACGGTAGAGTTGAAGGTGGATAAGCGCACGCCGAACCAATTGTCGGGGGATGAAGTTGCGTTAAAACAGATTTTGACGAACCTTCTGACCAATGCCGTGAAATATACTTCAGAGGGTAGTATTACGCTGGGAGTTTCCGGTCTGCAGGCGGATAATGGGGATTTTTCGCTTAAGATTACTGTGGCAGATACGGGGGATGGAATCAGGGAAGAAGATATGGGAAAGCTGTATGAGAGCTTTTCACGTCTGGATGAAAGAAAAAATCAGAATATTGAGGGTTCCGGACTTGGGCTTCCGATCGTAAAACAACTGGTAGACAAGATGAATGGCGAGATTAACGTGCAGAGTGTTTACGGCAAAGGCTCGCTGTTTACGGTGATTCTGCCGCAACGGGTTCTTGGTAGTACGGAAGTTGGAGATATCAAGGAAGCGTTTTACAAGGAAGCCGAAAAGAGAGTACGGTTCCGTCAGGGATTTGTTGCACCGGAGGCAAGGATACTGGCAGTAGATGATAATAATATGAATCTGATGGTATTCGAAGGACTCTTGAAACAGACGATGATGCAGATTGATACGGCATCCGGAGGGGAAGAGGCGGTTGAAATGTGCAGTCGCGAAAAATATGATTTGATTTTTATGGATCATATGATGCCGGGGATGGATGGTGTAGAGACGCTAAAGCAGTTGCGTAAGGATAGACAGGGAATCAATTACGAAACTCCTGTGGTGGTTCTTACTGCAAATGCAATCGTAGGCTGCAAGGATTTGTATCTGAAAGAAGGTTTTGCTGACTATATCTCGAAGCCGGTGGATGTGATGAAACTGGACCGCACTCTGCGGACTTATCTGAAACCGTCTTTGATATCGGACGGAACAGAGACGGAAGAAACATCGACAGCAGAAAGAATTACAGAAGAGCAGAAGGTGCAGGAACAGAGCACGGCGCAGGAAGAAAAGCTGCTGCATATTGACCGGGCGATAGGGTTACAGTATTGTCTGGATGATGAACTGTATCGGCAGGTGCTGGAGTCGTATCTTGAACAGGGACAGGAGTATAAGCTACAGTTGCCTTCGTATTATGAGGAAAAGAACTGGAAAGAGTATGCGATTGTTGCACATGCAATTAAGAGCTCTTCTCTTAGTATTGGTGCAGTAACACTCTCGGATCTTGCGAAAGAACAGGAATTCCTGGGTAAGGATGGGAATGAAGAAGCAATCTGCACATCGTATGATGTTTTTTATCAGGAGTTTTGCGAAACGTTGGTCGAAATTGAAGACATGCTGAAGTAGTGTGGTGATTAGGATGAGAGTAAAAGCAGAGAGAAACATACTAAATCGGTTTCGCACAGATGCGGAATATCTGGACGGAAAAACATTGTTTGTCATGACAGTACTGTTGGCAGTGCTGTCATTGGTAATGGGCGCAATTGACCTCGCAAATGCCAATTGGCTGGAAACTGGCGTGTCGGTCAGCTTTTCTATAGTCATGTGCCTGCTGGCAGTGCAGTATAAGCGGAAGAAGAATACGAAACGGCTGGCGGTCGGCAGTGCGGTGTGTCTGCTTCTCTTGATTCTGTATTTTATCTGGTACGGTGGCGTTACTCTGGATTTGCTTTATCTGCTTCCTCCGGTAGCAATGTACTGTTATGGCTTATACGCCGGAGGTTGTGGTACAGTGCTGCTCCTGTTGCTTACAATGGTGTATTTCTGGACGCCGTTAAATCGTTTCGGATATGATTACAGTGAAATCCGTATGTTGTATTTCCCAATTATCCTGGCAGTGGATATTATTATCAGTTATGCGCTGGTATATAATATGTATCGGTATCGGGAGTATCATGAGGAGCTTTTGGAGAAAGCAGAGGCAGCGAATCGTGCAAAAAGTGACTTTTTGGCTAATATGAGTCATGAAATCCGTACGCCGATGAACTCGATTATGGGTCTTTGTGAGCTCTCCATGGCGGAAGAAATGTCAGAATCTGCACGGAATAACTGTAATAATGTGTATATAGCAGGAAGGAATCTGCTTGGGATTATCAATGATATTTTGGATTTTTCGAAGATTGAGTCCGGACGTATGGAACTTCGGCCGGGGTCTTATGAGCTGAGTTCTCTTTTGAATGATGTAATTCAGATGGCGATGGCGAGAAAAGGGCAAAAGAAGATTGAATTTATGGTAGACTGTGATCCGAATATTCCCAACTATCTGTATGGGGATGAGCTCAGAATACGTCAGATTGTAATAAATCTTCTGACCAATGCGGTTAAGTTTACGAAGGAAGGCGGCGTGTTGCTGCGTGTTCGCGGAAGAAGAGAGTCTTACGGTATTAATCTGCTGTTTTCTGTAACAGACAGCGGTATCGGTATCAAGAAGGAGAATATAGGAAAAATATTCAGCAGCTTCAGTCAGGTGGATACAAAAAAGAATCGTGCAATTGAGGGTACCGGACTGGGTTTGTCCATTTCAAAACAATTAGCAAAGCAGATGGGTGGATTTATATTCGTAGACAGTGAATACGGAAAAGGCTCTACCTTTACGCTGGTACTTCCGCAGAAGGTGATGGAGGATAAGCCGCTCGCACGGATTGAGGAAAGCGAAAGATACCGGATTCTTACATACTTTGAATTAGAAGGAAACAATTCTCCGTTTGCGGCACGGTATTATGCGGAGATTATTGCAAACATGGGAGAGTGTTTAGGGCTTTCGTATCAGTTTGTATCTTCGCTACAGGAAGCCCAAAAGTGCATGGCGGATAATACGTTTACACATTTGTTTATATCGGAAGTAGAGTACAGATTGGACAAAAAGTATTTTGATTCGCTTGCAGAAGTGGTGTCTGTAATTGTTGTTGTGAATCAGAATGGGGAAAAGCAGTTTCATGAAAAGATTCAGAGTATCTGCAAGCCTTTTTATGTGCTTTCTGTCTGCAGTGCGCTCTTAGGAGAAAAGCAATGCTTTGATGGAAGCGTGATGAATATAAGAAGGCGTTTTGTCGCACCCAGAGCAAGCGTTCTGATTGTAGATGATAACCAGATGAATCTGAAGGTGGCAAGCGGATTGTTACGTCCATATCAGATGGAGATTGTTACGGCAGACAGCGGACCGGCTGCAATTGAGCTGGTGCAAAAACAGAAATTTGATCTGATATTTATGGATCATATGATGCCGGGAATGGATGGTGTCGAGACGCTGAAAAAGATCAGGTCGCTGGAAAGTGAGCAGTGCAGAAGCGTGCCGATTGTGGCACTGACTGCAAACGCAGTCAGTGGTGCAAGGGAGATGTTTCTACAGGAAGGTTTTTGCGATATGGTTGCAAAGCCGGTAGAAATGAATCTGGTAGAACGTGTGCTGCAGTACTATATTCCGGAAGAATTACAGGAGCATGGGGAGGAGACAGATGAGCAATAAAGTATTGATTTCTGCGGACTGCGTATGCGATATTCCGGTTAATATGGCGGAGGAAATGAATATCTCGCTGATGTATTATTATATCATCACGGAAGAGGGGAAGTTCCGTGATATGACGGAAATCAGTACGGATCAGGTTCTCGAATACATGGAGGTCGATCGAAAAAAAGCGCATAGCGCCGCGGCCAAGGTGGAAGACTATAGGGAATACTTTGCCGGACTCAGGAAAAAAACAGAAAACCCGATTATTCATGTCTGTATGTCGAAGAAGCTGAGCCGCGGATGCGGGCGGGCAGAAGAGGCGGCAAGGAGCTTTAAGGATATCTATGTGGTAGATTCGAAGCATATTTCCGGTGGTATGGGGCATCTGGTGTTCCGGGCAGCGGAGATGGCGAATGCCGGTGCCGGTGCAGAGATGATTCTCAAGATGCTGGAAGAGGACAGACGTAAAGTAAGGACAACGGTAGTGTTGGATTCTACGGAATGTGCATTTCGTTCCGGTAATCTGGAAAAAACGCATCATTTGTTGTGTGAAGCATTGAACCTGCATCCTATGGTGCGCTTACGGGCAGGAAGAGTGTCATTTTTTGGCATATGTTTCGGCAATCCGTACCGTTATGCGAAACGGTATCTGCGAAGGATATTCAAAAGACCGGAAGAAGTGAATACGGATTTTGTACTGTTGATGTATACGAGTTGTTCGGATGAGTTGATTCGTTATGTCGAAGCAGAGATGCGAAAGATGATAGAGTTTAAACGGATTTTGGTGGTACCAACTTACGCGACGGTATCCTGTGACATCGGTTCGGGATGCTTCGGGGTTGTGTATATTAAGAAGTAAAGTAGCGGCGCTTGGTAAATGTGAGATTATGAATGCAGGAAAGTCGTGAGTGTGATATGAAAGAAGAAATATACGAGATTGGCGGGATGCATTGTGCCGCCTGTTCCTCGGCGGTGGAGAGAGTGACGAAAAAACTCCCCGGTGTGGAGCGGAGTGAAGTGAATCTTCCGATGAACCGGTTGACGATTCGTTATGATGCGGCACAGTGTACTCCTGAGATGATCATCGCGAAGGTGGAGAAGGCAGGATTTACTGCGAAGCAGAAGAAGGAAGAGAAGGCTGCTGCGTCCAATGGAAAGTCTTTCGGTGACGCAGATGGAGAGAACGCGGAAAAGCAGCTGCGTCGCGAGAAACTGTCTTTGATTGCTTCGGTTGTCTTTGCCGGGGTGCTTCTGGTGGTGTCGATGGGGCACATGCTGATCAAGGGCTTCCCTATGCCGGACATCATTTCGCCGGAGACGCATCCGGTGAACTTTGCACTGGTACAGTTATTACTGACGATTCCGGTGCTTATCTTAGGGAAAAAGTTCTTTATCGGAGGGTTCCGCTCGTTGTTCCATCGCAATCCGAATATGGATACGCTGGTGGCGGTGAGTGCGACGGCATCCTTCCTCTATAGTCTGGTGATGACGTTTTTGATTACGGACCATCCACATCTGGTGCACAGCCTGTATTATGAATCGGCAGCGGTTGTGGTTGCTCTGGTTTCCGTTGGGAAATACATGGAAGCGAGCAACAAGGAGAAAACGAAAGAAGCGATTACCCGCCTGATGGCGCTGACACCGGAGAACGCGATACTGGTGGATGAGAACGGACAGTGGGAAGTGCCGCTGTCGATGATAAAGGTTGGAGATACCGTGCTGGTAAAGCCGGGGGCACGTGTACCGCTCGACGGTGTGGTGCAGTCCGGAAGCGGAAGTGTGAATGAAGCGATGCTGACCGGGGAGAGTCTCCCGGTGGAAAAGCACGAAGGAAGCGAGGTCATCGGCGGCAGTGTGTCGGTGGACGGAGCACTTTATGTGAAAGTGACAAGAATTGGAGACGATACAACGCTTGCGAAGATCATCCGCTTTGTGGAAGAGGCGCAGGGCAGAAAAGCGCCGATTGCAAAAATTGCTGACAAGGTAGCCGGTGTGTTTGTTCCGGTGGTTATGACAATCGCTTTGGCAGCAGGCGCGTTCTGGATGGTATTCGGTCCGGGGCTTGGTGTAGAGGGAGATGGGTTCTCTTTCGCATTGAAAATCTTTACTTCGGTACTTGTGATTGCCTGCCCGTGTGCATTGGGACTTGCGACGCCGACTGCGATTATTGTAGGTACGGGACTTGGGGCATCGAAGGGCATCCTGATTCGGAGCGGGGAAGCGCTGGAGCTGACGCATAAAACTGAGGTTGTTATCTTGGATAAGACCGGAACCGTGACTGAAGGAAAGCCGGTGGTGACGGACTTGATAGCAGAGGACGCAGAGGAATTGCTACGAACGGCGTACCTCCTTGAGAGCTTGTCGGAACATCCGCTGGCAAAGGCGGTGTGCGAGGCGGCAAGAGAGCGTGGCTTGGTTGCAAGCACAAATGCAGACAATCAAATAACAGAGTTTCAGAATATATCCGGTCGTGGACTTACGGCAGTGGATGAAGAAGGTCGCAAACTGCTTGCCGGAAATGCGGCACTTTTAGAAGAAAACGGTGTAACAGTAGAGGCGTTCCGTGCCAAGGCAGAACAACTACAGGCACAGGGAAAGACATTGGTATTCGTAGCGCGGGGAGGACAGACACTGGGTGTTGTCGGCATTGCAGATACAATAAAGCCGGATGCAAAGGATGCGATTGCGGAATTGAAGCGAATCGGTATCAAGACCGTACTCCTGACCGGCGACAACCGTGCGGCAGCAGAATTCATCGGTGCACAAGCCGGTGTGGATGATGTCATTGCTGAGGTGCTTCCGACGCAGAAGGCGGAAGTAGTGCAGGACTACCAATCCAAGGGCAATTGTGTTATGATGGTCGGTGACGGCATCAACGATGCGCCTGCACTGGTACAGGCAGATGTTGGTTGCGCGATCGGAAACGGCAGTGACATTGCGATTGATTCGGCTAAGATTGTGTTGATGAAGTCGGAGCTGATGGATGTGGTAAGGGCGATACGCCTAAGCCGCCTTACGATACGCAACATCAAGCAGAATCTGTTCTGGGCATTCTGTTATAACGTGCTCGGCATCCCGGTGGCAGCAGGTGTGCTGTATCCGGCGTTCGGACTGCTGCTCTCGCCGATGATTGGCGGACTTGCGATGAGCCTGAGCTCGCTGTTTGTGGTGACGAATGCATTAAGACTGAAAACGAAAAAGCTGTAGGAGGAAAGATAAATGATTAAGCACATTGTAATGTTTCATCTGAAAGAAGAAAACAAAGAGGAAAACATCAAGGAAGCACTGAAGCGTCTCAGCACGTTTCCGGACGAAATCCCGACCTTGAAGGGTTTCGAGGCAGTGGTAAATGCTCCGGAGGCAGACGGCACGAACTGTGACCTTGCGCTGGTTTGTGATTTTGATGACATCGACGGTCTGAATGCATATCAGGTACATCCGAGCCATGTGGCATTTGGCAACTTCATCAAGGCGGTCAGAGTGGACAGAGCCTGCATTGATTACGAATATTAAGATGGATAGGTTGACGAAATAAAATGTTGTTAGGAAAGGAATTGTATTTATGAAGAAATTAAGTGTTGCAACCATGCGTTGCGAAAAATGCGTAGCCCGTATCTCCGGAGCGCTCGAAGAAGCAGGAATTGCATTTGAGATTTCCTTGGAAGACAAATTGGTAGCGGTAGATGAAGCGAAGGTTGCAGAAGCAATTGAAGCACTGGATGACCTTGGATTTGAGGCTGTAGAAGCGTAAGTATTATAGAAGCGAAAGGAACTGATCTTTTCGTTGTGTAGAAAAATTGAAAAAAGTGAATATTTTCGTTGCAATGGGAAAAAGCTTGTATTATAATTGCAATATCTTTTTTCAAATGGAGTTTTTTAACATTTATTATATTTTCAAACAAGGAGACGAAAACAATGGATAGTAACAAGCGTCCGGATTCCATGGAGAGAATTACAACCAAAGAACTTGCAGACAAGTTCATCGAAGCAGAAATCGCTAAGGTGCGCGAGCAGGTAGGCGACAAGAAGGTGCTTCTTGCACTTTCCGGTGGTGTAGACTCTTCCGTAGTAGCAGCATTGCTTGCAAAAGCAATCGGTAAGCAGTTGTATTGTGTGCATGTTAATCATGGTCTGATGAGAAAAGGCGAAAGCGAGCAGGTGGTTGACGTATTTACCAAGGGCTTTGATGTGAACCTTACCTATGTTCAGGCAGAAGACCGTTTCTTGGACAAGCTGGCAGGCGTAGCTGAGCCGGAGAAGAAGCGTAAGATTATCGGTGAGGAATTCGTTCGTGTATTCGAAGAAGAGAAGGCAAAGCTTGAGGGCATCTCCTTCCTTGCACAGGGTACGATTTATCCGGATATCCTTGAGAGCGATGGTGTAAAGGCACATCACAACGTAGGCGGTCTTCCGGAGGACTTCGAATTCGAAGGTTTGGTTGAGCCGGTGAAGTTATTATTCAAAGATGAAGTTCGTGTGGTTGGTAAGGCACTTGGTCTTCCGGCAGAGATGGTTGACCGTCAGCCGTTCCCGGGTCCGGGACTTGGCGTAAGATGCCTCGGCGCTATCACCAGAGACCGTCTGCATGCACTGAGAGAGTCCGATGCGATTCTTAGAGAAGAGTTCGACAAGGCAGGTCTGACCGGCAAGGTATGGCAGTTCTTTACCGTTGTTCCGGATTTCACTTCTACGGGTGTAAAGGACGGAAAGCGTCTTGACTACTGGCCGGTTATCATCCGTGCTGTAAATACCGTAGATGCTATGGTATGTACCGTACCGGAAATCGACTGGGCAATCCTTAAGAAGATTACCGACCGTATCTTAAGCGAAGTTGACGGCGTATGCCGCGTATGCTTCGATATGAGTCCGAAGCCGATCGCAACGATTGAGTGGGAATGATCGCGAAAGCTACAAGCCTTGCAAAAAAGCAAAAGTCAGCCAGTGGGAATGTTTACATTCCTGACTGGCTGTATTTTTGCTTTTTTATCGGGCGCCAGCCCGCGTTGAGGCGGAAAACGGTTCGTTTTTCGCCGAACGCAAGGCGTGGAACTTTCGATTTGTCTTTTGGCTATTTGAAGGCATGGCTGCTCGAAGGACATGTGAAACGTGCGGCGCCAGCCCGCGTTGCTCCGCGCAAAGGAAACATTCTTTATGAAATGAATATTTCAGCCTAAATAGGCAACAATTTTCAATATAACACTTGTACGATTTGAGGTAAAAGAGTATAATTGGTGAAAATAATAGACCATAAAGGCTGAAATTTTCAATGAAAGGTGTAAGACCATGGATATAAAACGTGACAGTTACTTACAGCAACTAATATCATATCGCTTTGATGGACTTGTAAAGGTAATCACCGGTATAAGAAGATGTGGTAAATCCTATTTGTTAAAGAACATATATAAAGAATACCTTCTGCAGGATGGGGTTAGGGAAGAACAGATTATTGTCATAGAGTTGGACCTTGCCAAAGATATTAAGTATCGTAATCCACTGATTCTTTCAAAGTATGTACGTGAAATAGTTGAAAACAAAAAAGAAGAGTTTTATTTGTTTGTTGACGAAATTCAAATGTCGGACGAGGTATCTAATCCATATAATCAAGACGGAAAGAAAATCACATTCTATGATGCGCTGAATGATTTGCGTAGTTTGTCAAATTTGGATGTGTATGTAACAGGAAGCAATTCTAAGATGCTTTCCAGTGATATTTTGACAGAATTTAGAGGACGAAGTGATGAGATATGTGTGCATCCGTTAAGCTTTGCAGAGTACTATTCCGCAGTTGGCGGGGACAAAAATGAGGCATTTGATGATTATGCATTTTATGGTGGAATGCCACTTATTTTATCCAGACCAAACGAAGCTGCAAAGATGAATTATCTTAAGTCGCTTTTCACGGAAGTGTATATAAAGGATATTGTAGAGCGTAAGAGGATAGAGCGTCAGGATGTGTTGGAACAGATATTGGATTTGTTATGCTCGTCCATTGGTTCTCTGTCCAATCCGACCAAGATTGCAGATACGTTACGAAGCAAGCAAACTGTGGGAGTGGCAGGGAACACGATACGTTCCTATATAGGTCATTTGGAAGATGCGTTTTTGTTCTCAGAAAGCAAGAGATATGATGTAAAGGGTAAGTCCTATTTTGATTCGCCTAGTAAGTATTATAGCGAGGATATCGGACTGAGAAATGCACGTATCGGATTCAGACAGCAGGAAATGACGCACATCATGGAGAATATCATTTATAATGAGCTTATGATTCGGCAGTTCTCTGTGGATGTAGGTGTAGTATATGCAAGGACTATCAATCAAAATGGCAATTCTGTAAGAACACCTAGAGAAATTGATTTTGTTGTAACGTCCGGCAGTAAGAAAACGTATATTCAGTCAGCATATTCCATGCCTACGGAGGAAAAGGCAGAGGTTGAATTACGGCCGTTTGCATTAACCGGTGATTCTTTCCCAAAGATTGTTGTGAGAAAAGATGTCGGCAAGCGATGGTATGATGAGAACGGTATTTTGAATATTAATTTGATAGATTTTCTGTTGGATAAGGAGCTTATATGAGAGATATTATGAAGTACATTGGAAGAGAATAAAGCTCAGTGCTTTATGATTGTGGAGAGTGGCATGGCTGCTGAAGGACATGAGAAAGGTGGGGCGCCAGCCCGCAATTTTCCAACCCTGTGTTGGATTGAAAACACCTCATCAAACTAATACGTCATTGTTTTTGAAGCGATTTCTTAGTAAGATTTCATTGTAGCTACAAAAAACAAATTACGAGGTGTGTTAATATGTCTACAATAAAAATCAGTGAACAAATTGCCTTTTTAAGAAAACAGAAGGGTCTTACGCAAGAAGAACTCGCCAATATACTCGGTGTTACGAATCAAGCAGTTTCGAAGTGGGAATCCGGTCAGTGTTGTCCGGATATTCAGCTTCTTCCCGACATCGCAAAACTGTTTGAAGTTTCAGTCGATGAGCTCCTTGGATATACTCCGGCATCTACAACCGAAGACATTGTTCTTGTTCTTCGTAAGAAAATAGAATCGTTACCGAAAGGCGAAGATTTTGATTTTACGTTCCGAATGGCTGCTGCTCTTCATTCAATTATTTTGTCAAAAGGAATGACGGAAGATAATGCGAATCCGGGTTGGGACACGGAGGATGCGATTGAACATGCAGGAACTGCTGAATGGGGGTATTCTTGCTGTAATATTCCCGAAATAACAACGACGATGAGACACGGTGCCGTGTTCTTTTCAAGGAATAAGAACTTGACATTGATGAACACAGATATTCGTCGAATTGTAACAATGATCAAACCCTTTAGCGATACGAAGAATTTGAAGATTGCCACAGCTCTTTACCAGTTGACTGTTCACTCCGAAGATGCTTATGCGACCATCGCTCAAATTAGCGATAAGTCGGAAGTATCTCCTGAAAAAGTACAGGATTGTCTCGAGGGCGATTTGTCACAGTTTGTACTTGAAAAGTATGGGACGGAAAGCGAGTTCCGGTTTGAAGGAATGTATATGAATATCCTTCCGATCATTTCTCTATTCGATTTTAAGTGAAGTAATGCAAAAGGATTACAAAAAGCTTACAAGCCTTAATCAAGGTTTGTAGGCTTTTATTTTATTCTTGACCTTACCCCAAGGTCAAGGTTTATACTAAGCTTACGATTAATCGAACTACACTAAATTACACAAAACAATGCTCCCGGGAACTGTGTTTGTAAGGAGAACATTATGAATCAATATTATACCATCGGCCAGCTGGCTAAGCTTGCCGGAATATCAACTAAAACCCTGCGTGTTTACGAGCGCAAGGGCTTACTTTTGCCGGAACGAAACGAAGAAAATGATTATCGTATCTATGGCGAGGAAGCAGTGAAAACGCTGGGACAAATCCAGTTGATGAAGTATCTGGACTTATCCTTGGATCAGATTGCAGATTTTCTGAAGCTGTATGAAAATGTCGGCAGAGAAACTATGTTGTTGGAGCAGAAACGTCGATTGGAAAAAAAGAGAGAGCAGTTAAACACCGTGATTGCCCATGTGGACCGTGCGGTACAGGAATGTAAGGGGACGGAACAGGATTCGGACGGTTTTCTTAAGGCGCTTGGAATCATTGTGAAAAATCAGCGTGCGGACGAGCTGGCATGGAGACTGATGCAACATGCAGATGAACCGCGCGGCTGGTCAAGGTTCGTATTTGAAAAAGCAGAGATGAAGCAGGGCATGGAGGTGCTGGATGCCGGTGCAGGCTGGGGCAATCTGTGGCGTTATAATCAGGAATTGTTGCCGGAGCAATTACAGGTAACCTGCGTGGATAAGCATAACACACATATGGATACCTTCTGCAATTATATAGAGGAGCAGAAAGCGGAAGGAAGATTGGCAGAGTGTGAGTTTGACTTTTGCTGGGACGATTTAGAGACGATGCCTTTGAATGGGTCATATGAACGTATTTTCTTTAATCATGTGGTGGCACAGATTAGTGACCGACCGGCTTTGTACCGCAAATTTGCTTCGGTGCTTTCTAAGGACGGTGTTTTCATCTGCACCTGGGGCGGGTTGCTTTTCTATGAGAAGTTGCAGCCTTTATTGCATGAGTTTTTTGAAGAGGATGAGTATGCGAAGTTAGAACAGTTATACCAAAAGCACAAAGTGCGTGCAGAGAAATTTGAAAAAGAAATACAGGAAGTTTTCAGAGTGGAAAAGCATGCATATGAAATTAAACTTCACTTTGCTACTGCTGAGGAATTCATGGAATATATTCAGCAGGTATGTCGTCCGGTAAGAGAAGAGTTGGAACTTCGCAGAAGCGAGTTTTTAACGTTCTTACAGCGGTTTAAGAATGAGCAGGGACAGTTTACCTTTGAAAGAGATACTTATTTGTACCGTTGCAGGAAAGCAGAGTAGGGAATGGAGGTTAGTGTGAAAAAATATATTTTTTCACACGCAAATTTGTGCCTTCGGCTCAAAGTTTGCAGATACCGGAAAGGAGTAGTGAGGAGAATGTCGACTTGGGTTACACATTTGATGGTTGCAGATAAAGTCTTGCAACAAGTTCCAGGATTGAGCAGACACGAATTTTTCGTCGGTAACATTGCACCGGATTGTAATGTGGAGAATGAAGATTGGACAAGCTTTACCCCGTCAAGAGAAGTAACGCATTGGATGGAGGGTAAGAGAAAGGTTGCGGCGGACTGTGACCGATTTTTACGTGAATATGTAGAAAAGAAAGAAAATCTTGATCATAAAGAAGCGTCCTTTTTGTTTGGATATTATGCTCATCTGCTTACGGATGCAGAATTTCAACGCTGTATTCGGGATGAGGAAAGGATAAAGGCGGCTTGGACAAGAATCAAGAAACATCCGGAATTAAGTCAACTTTCTGCTGGAATGGAGGAGACCTGGGACTCTGTAAAACTGCTAATCAACAGAAAAGAGCGGGGGAAAGATATCTTTTCTATCGAGAGTGAGTATCTTGACCGCCATCCGGACTCAGGATATCTGACCGATATCATCGGCTTAACAGAGTTTCCGGATTATATTGACTACTTGCCTGCGGGAGCGATTGTACGTAAGGTGAAGATTATGGGCATAATACCGAAGAAAGAAGTGAGTCAATACCCCTATATCGGTATGTCGGTGGAAGAGTATCTTGGTTTTGTTGAGAATGCAGCAAGATTAGTTGTGGAGGCGATAGAAAAGTATATGGAAAGCACGAATTGTGTGATATGAATTATGCAGTCGTTGTGCTATAATATTATAGTGTAATCTCAGGTGTTCGTTATGGTGTATGATATTGCCGTAGAAGATATGGACAGATAAGCCGGAAAGGAATAAGGATAATATGGAAAATATAACAGAGCTTATTAAGGCAAGAAGAAGTGTACGAACCTATGATGGTAGGGCAGTCGATGAAAGTACAAGGGAACAACTCTGTTCCTTTGCGCAGGATATCCGAAATCCTTTTAACATCCCGGTTGAGTTCAAATTCCTGGATGCCAAGAAGGATGGTCTTAGCTGTCCTGTTGTAAACGGTACGGAACTGTACGCAGCAGGGAAAATCAAGAATTTACCTGACGCCAATGTTGCATTTGGGTATTCCTTTGAGGAGTTTGTGCTGTATGCGCAGTCGCTCGGACTTGGTACGGTATGGCTTGGTGGAACGATGAACCGTTCCACGTTTGAACAGGCAATGGTGCTTGGTGAGGACGAGATGATGCCTTGTGCTACACCCATAGGCTATACCGCCAAGAAAATGACGATGCGAGAGAGTATGATGAGAAAGGCAATCAAAGCCGATGAACGTCTGCCTTTTGAAGAATTGTTCTTTGATGGTTCTTTTGATACTCCCCTGGCAAAAGAAAAGGCCGGTAATTTTACTGAACCGTTGGAGATGGTTCGGCTTGCACCTTCGGCGGTAAACAAGCAGCCGTGGCGTGTTGTTGTAGCAGATAATACCGCACACTTTTATCTCAAACGCAGTAAAGGCTTTGGTCACGAAGGTAAGCTGGATATGCAGATGATTGACATGGGCATCGCACTCTGTCATTTTGCGCTTACAGCAAAAGATAAAGGGTTAGACACAGAGTTTGTGAAGAAAGATCCCAAGATTGCAGCAGACTTCGAGGTAGAGTATATCGCATCTTACGCACTTATATAAACGGAATTTGTATTGTGAGGGAGTTTCGGCATGGATAACATCAAACGTCTACAACAATATATCGACGAGTCTCAAAAAATCGTCTTCTTCGGCGGTGCGGGCGTATCGACGGAAAGCGGCGTGCCGGACTTTCGCAGTAAGGACGGACTGTACAATCAACATGATATCCAATTTGAACAGTACTCACCGGAATACCTGCTCAGTCACGAATGTCTTGTAGAACATCCGGAAGTGTTTTTTGAATTCTATCGCCAGAAGATGGACGCGCGGCATGTCAAGCCGAACATCACGCACCGGAAGCTGGCAGAACTGGAAGCGAAGGGAAAACTGCTTGCGGTGGTGACGCAGAACATAGACGGACTGCACCAGAAGGCAGGAAGCAAGAAGATATATGAGCTGCATGGGACAACGTTCCGTAACTACTGCGCAAGATGCAGGAAAGAATATGCAGCGGACTACATCTTTGAATCCAAAGACGCAGTTCCAAGGTGCAGCTGCGGCGGCATGGTTCGTCCGGATGTTACCTTGTACAGTGAGACCTTGTCCGACGAGGCACAATATGGTGCGGTGAATGCCATCGCAGAAGCTGATATGCTGATTATCGGCGGAACTTCCCTTCGGGTTTATCCGGCGGCCGGGTTCATTCGGTATTTCAGAGGAAAACATATCGTTGTGATTAACCGTGAGAAGCTTGATGTAAGTCTGAATGCGCAGGATGATTTATTTATATGTGGCTCATTGGGAGAAGTGTTTGAACAATTAAATATTTCGTAATGTACACGATAG
>JAZSIB010000078.1:0-9151 GCA_045533585.1 Lachnospiraceae bacterium
ATATCAGTAAGTGCCTGAAACTCTCCTCCGGGAATCGGAAAGATACGGTTTACGCCACACACTTCAATCGCATATTTACTATTCTCCATAAACCTCTCCTTCCTATTCTTCACCAAGCTTCAATGCTTTTGCCACATTCAGCTTAAATACCAGACCAATCAATACGCAGAAGCAGACTGCCATCATCGCGATAATTACGCCGAAAAGACGTACCATATCATCCGGATTGGTAATCAGCTGCATCGGAACCACCTGATTGCTTGCCTGATATGCCGTCTGAAGCATAGGTACGAACATGTCCGAAGTCAGCTTACCGATTCCGACACCTGCAAGGATGGAAAGGACACCGGAAAACAGCTGCTCGTTCATCAGCATGTGGAACAGCTCGCCCTTATGCATACCGCAGGCACGAAGTACACCAAACATCATCTCACGGGAACGAATCGACATAATCCAATAAATCAGATAACCGACTGCGCAGAGGATAATCGTTACGATAAAGCCCATCGTCAGGACACCGTTCGTACCCTGAAGCATCGGGTCTTCTTCTACCTGTGTCAGTTCAATCTCCCGATTCTCATACTTTGTTACATGCAGGTCATTTTCCTGAATCCAGTCATATACAGTATCTGAGCCGACACCTTCTTCTAAGGTAATCCATACCTCGTAAGGTGTCACGCCCCAGTTCTGCTCCAGTGCCGCATAATGTGCAATCACCATATAGTGTTCGGATTTTTGTACCGTACCATCCGGTGTAATCTCCGTCAGCACCGGTTCATATGCCGGCCAGTAATCTACAAAATCCACAATTCGCCCGTAAGCTGTATTGCCGTCCGCATCGGAAAAGCTTATCTTATCTCCTACTTTATGTCCGAGCTTGGTCTGTAAATTCCTCGATACCAGAACACCGTCTGCGGCATCCGCCAACTCGTTCAGATATTCGTAATAATATTTTTCTAACAATCTGTCCTGTACATAGGTATTCTCACCGAACTCCTTCGTATTAATGCCCAGCAAGGTAATCTTCTGGTCGTCCTTACCGGTCAGTTTTGCTGCCGTATCCTTGACTACCTTCGTATAGGATTTTGCTCCTTCCAGTGTTGCATACTTGCCGTAATCCGGTTCATAATACTGGAACTCCACTTCTATGCCCTTCTCGGCAAATGCAGAGTTATCGCTCCATACTTCCTTAATAATCACATCTGCTCCGGAAAGATAAGACGCATTGTCTTTTGCATTCTGCAGGATGGTGCGAGCTACCGTCGCATGATACATACCCAGTGACACGGTCAGAATCATAAACAACATAATGAACTGTTGCTTTCTACCGTTCTTGATATTTTCCGTAAAGGAAGCATAGCTTGCCGGTTTCCAGAAGCCTTTTCCAAGGGAATAAATCAACTGAATCAGCAACGGCTGCAGGCGTAAGAACACAAGTCCGAGACCTACGATAAATAGTGAAGAACTCAGATACAGCAACGGATCAAGTGAATTGCCTTCCAGAACGTTCTTGGAAAGTGTCTCTGCATTCTTAGAGTAGTTATAGTATCCGTATACCGCCACACCCAGGATGATGATATCCAGGAAGCACTTCTCCCACCAGCTTTTTTTCTTCAACGCCTTCTGCTGTTTCAGCTTTACAATCGTCAGCCGGCTGTGCTTCAACGCCGGTATCGCCATAATCAATATTGAAATCACGATGGCTACCACCGCATAGACTATAACTTCATTTGTAATTGTAATATCCAGACTGTCCGTAAGATCAAACTCAAGGAAGTTCCGTGCTGAGCCAAGCAGCTTACAGAATAGTATGCCAAGTGGAATACCAAACAGCGCTCCGGTCAGAGCAAGAAAGATGCTCTGATACAAATACAGGCGGAAAATCTGTCCGCCGGAAGCGCCACGGCTCTTATAAACGGAGATCTCATTCCGTTCCATATCATACATCTGTGAAGATATCATCAAAAGGAAAGCACCCAGCAAAATCAATACCGGAACCTGAAGGATAAACAGCGTGGCTTCAATGCGATCCTGCTTTGCACTGTATCCGTCAATGATATCACGATAAGCCGGTTCGGAAAGTGTGTTACGATACGGACTCTCATCACACAGATAATCCGTATACGCTTTCAATTCCGGTACATCCAATGCTGTCACATTCTTATACTCGAATAATGCATAGTACTGGCAGGTAATGGTAAACTTCGATGCCTTTTCCCCGGTAAACATATCGCGGAACAACGCTTCGTTCATGAATACAACATTGTTCAACCCTGCCGGCTCCAATTGCCAGTAAAAATCTTCATCCTGCGCCTTGTCGTAGATACCGACAACCTTAAACCGGATAGGATTCTTCTCGTAATCGCGCAGCATGGTAAACTCCAGTACTTCTCCAAGAAGCAGCTTACTGTTTACCATACACTCCTGACTGATTACTACCTCAATATTTCCGTCCTCATCCAGACCATCTTCCGAATACATGGTGCCGTACAGCAAACGGGTATGTTCCGGGAATTCATTCATGAATGCGAGATGAACCTTCATGTTGTTCATCTCGGGTCGATTATATGTAGACGCAATTTCCTGAGATGCCATGCTATAATAAATCACAGTCTGTTTCTCATCGACCGAAAGGTCGTCGTATATCGTGTCCATGGTTCCTTCGACACGCTTCATGGTCTTGCCACCGGCTTCTTTTTTGGAAACAAACTTAATATTCAGCATTGCCGGCCATTCACCGCTGTCTCTCATGTGATTGGTAAATTCATCTGTCAGCATACGGTCAAACGCAGCATTCCGATACATAGGGAAACTGACTACCGTCGCAATCAACAGGATGGCACCAAGCAACAGACACAAAATCATCCATTTCTTATGCCATAATTTTTGCAACATTATTTTAAGCATACTTCCATCCCTTCCGTCAGTCCTGCTGCTATCCAGCAATACTCATTGTTATAACCGCCAAGTACAATACTCTGCGTCGTAACGCTTCCGTCCTCGTTCATAATATGGACATACGAGGTTCCGTTGATATCGGCAACCGCTGTACGCGGTAAGACAACTACATTTTTCATTTCACGAATGTCTGCCGTAATCTCACACCTGCCAAAACTGCTCATAATACCGCCGGTCAAGTCAGCGATGTCTTCCTGCGGAATCTTCACAAAAGCATAATCTGAGCTCAGAACTGCACTGATTCCCATCTCAGACAGACTGACTACCTCTCCGACCACCTCTGCCTGCTTATTCAGTCCGGTACTGTAGCTTACCTTTACATCGTTTCCGAGGCTTAATTGCTGGTTTTTATTTTCCGCCATGATATAGCAACTGGAGACATCCGCTATCTGTGCCACTTCCGTACCGGCCGTCAGTTTACCGCTCTGAAAATACTGCGTCAGACTGACCACAATACCGTCTGTCGGTGCAAGTATCTGCGTCGTCACAGCATCCTTGCTCATCTTTTCAACCAGTTTTCGCTGCTCCTGCAGTTCTTTTTCCTTCTGGGCAAGTTCCACTTCTTTTCCCTTCGTTCCTGTGGCAACAAAGTCTGCATATCGCTGTTCCATACGTTCTAACTGCGTCTGCTGCGTCTGGAACTCCACTTCATCGATTTGTACCCGTACCGATGCAATGATATCGCCCTTCTTCACCGGTTGGAACATGCTTACCTTAGCACCCTCAAACTGCACATTACCGTACTCAATCTCACTGACTACAGATACTTTCTTCGGATACAGAATCGTACCTTCTCCGGTAAACTCCGTCTTAAAGTCTGCTCTTTTTGCTACAACCGTTTCTTTTTTATACTCTGTTTTGGTCGCACCGAGCACTTCATCTCCTACCGATAAACCTGACAGAATCGCGGTATACATGCTGTCCTTCATTCCGGTCTTAACCGGTGTATGTATACTCTTTCCATCCTTCAGCACATAGACATAGGAGCCGTTCTCATCTCTTCGTACACAACTGTTAGACACCGACACTACGGATTCCTCTATGTTGTTCACAACAATAATGCACACAAAGTCGCCAACCTCAACATCTGCCGGTATGTCTGCAAACTGAAATGTCGTATAAACATTTCCGTTTTTATCTTTCAGTTCATTATACTCATCCGCACTCATCGGCTCATAGATAACCTCTACACGCTCACCATTAATCAGTGCATAGATATCCTTTGCTTTATTGACTATGTTCTTCGCCAGATAAGTACATTTGATATGAAGTTCGTCCGTATCAGCTACCGCAATTACGGGATCACCCCATCCGGTCTGATACGTAGCAATGGATGGTCCGGAATTATACCTGCCTTCTCGAATACCGCCTACCGCTACTACCATTCCGTCCATATCGGATACCACACTGCTCGTGGTCATGGCTTCTTCCATCTGTTTCAGGTAGGTCTGTCCGTATTCGCTGTCCAGTTCATATAATCTTTCTTTTTCTTCCAGCTCACGTTCCAATGACTCTATCTTGTAGGACAATATCTTATATTCCGTAGAAGTAAGTCCCGCTTGGTTTTGTTTTGCTTTCAACTCCTTCAGAATCAGATTCTGTGAAGCCACATAATTCTTATACTCTTCCGTATAAGCATCAAACTTTTCTCTTGCTTCATCGATCTTTTCCTGCATCCCGCTGACATCCGAGTTCACCAGAATATCGTTTTCTTTCACTTCGTCGCCGGGATATGCAAATGTTCCGGCAACCGTCACGGAGTCTCCGAAACCATATTCTTCTGTTTTAGGAAATACAAAACCGTTATATATCTTGGCATCCCGAATCGTACGAAGCATCGCTGTTTCCGAATTCACTGCCGCAGTCACCGGTGCCTTAAGTGCAATATTCTTCCCCTCATTCGAACTGCCGTCTGCACCGCAGCCTGTCAGCAGGAGTGCGCAGCAAAGCAGGGACGCTATACTCTTGTTCACATTGTATTTTTTCATTGCAGTACTACCTTTTCCCCTTCTTTCAGACCACCGAATATCTCAACATAGTCTTTTCCGTGGAGTCCTGTTTCAATCCATTTTAGTTCACGCAGACCACTATCGCCTACCACATAGACAAACTCTCTGTTGTCCGCTCTGTGTACTGCAGCCGCCGGCACCGCAAGTACCTCTGTCTTTTTACCGGTTACAACCTTCATCGTACCGGAATCTCCAAGCGTTACCGCTACATCTTCTCCACCGGACTTTATCGAGAAGTAGAGCGACTCTCCCCACTTTTCCATCTCAAACGGAATCAGCTCGTAATCACCTTTTGCTTCTCCGACGGTAATCGTCATATCCGTCACGGTATCTCTCATAAAATACCGCCCGTATTCCGGTTCTTTTACTTCGAAGACTTTTTTTGTATCATCCGTTACAATAATAACAGTCTGGTTTTCCCTACAGTATGAACCCTGCAAGCCTTGTCTGATATATGTAACCTGCCCATCCATTCCTGCATATAATTTGCTGGTTTTCCTTTCTTCCAGCAATGCCGGAAGCTTCGCTTCATCCGCAACAATGGCATCCTGACAGTCTTCTATCTCATACTGATATTCTAATTCTATCTCTGCTTTCACTTCTTCAAAGCTTCTGTTTTCCCATTCTTCCCAGCCCGGATAGTTTGCATACTTAAAACGTTCCTGCTGTATCTTACTGTCTCTGGTCTGTTCCAGATACTCCAAACGAATCTTGTTTCGGGCAATCCGGTACTCCAGCTCTTCTATCCGTCGTTCCGTATCGGAAAGATTCAACTCCGCAAGCAGCTGACCTTCGGTCACCATATCACCCTTTTCTACATAGACCTTGGCGATCTGCTTTCCGCTCACTTCAAAAAATCCGTTCCAGTCATTTACCTGCTGGTACACACAGCTCACATTTTTTAATGCAACCACATCCGTAACGGATGCCACACCCATAGAATATTCTATCGGCGCTGCCTCAGACTCAATCAGGACAATCTTGTCATCTTCCGGTGTATTTGCAGCACATCCGCTGAGCAGACATGCCGCAGCAATACCAAGAACCATTCCCAATCTGTTTTTCCGCATAACAACTCCCTCTCTCATTTCCTGTTACATATATTTTCTCGAAAAACACAGGTTAAGAAGCCTGTCGGTTCTTAACCTGTGCCTAAAAAGGTTCTTTATCAGGTAACTTACCCTCGTTCTGCTTTTCTCTTTTCTTTTTCCGTATACATCAAGCGGTCGGATTGCATTACCAGTTCTTCAAATTCCGGCTTATCTCCTGCCTCTGTGACATAAACACCGATGCTTGCATTCACAACAAAGCCTCTTTTGGTGTTACTGTTTATCATATCCAAATACTCATAGAACAGCTTCTTTATCCGGGCAATATCCAGCTCACCCTTGCAGACAGCCAGCATCTCATCACCGCCGAATCGTACGGCAAGTGTTTCCGGCGGACAAGTATGCCGCAATGCATCTGCCACTGTACAGATGGCAATATCCCCTGCTGCATGTCCGTGCACGTCATTTATCTTCTTTAAATCATCTACATCTCCGAGAATAACCGTCAACTTGTCTGTGTCGCCCATATCGGCAAGCAGTTTCCGGTACTCCTGGGAAAATGCACGTCGGTTATATAAACCGGTCAGACTGTCGGCACGGTACATCTCCTCAATCTTACGATTCAGATAATGTTCGTGCTGTGCATTGACATAACCACCAATACCCATACCTACGAAGCTTGCAACCTGTGGCATAATCAACAATCCCGCTGTTGTTAGATTCCAAAACGCAAAGCAGATATATCCCATTGGGATATCAAGGTACGAAAGTGTACTAAATACCAACACTCTGTTTTCATCCAAAAACTGATGTAACTCCGGAATAATCTCTACACTCCGGTAATCCCTTGGTAAAAATGGCTTGGGTGCAAATCCATCATACAAAAGCCCATGCTCTTCCAGTGCATCTTTCTCAGCAGAATCTGATAACGCATTCTCTTCGTTCAAAAATCTCTTTTCAATTATACAACAAATCTCTTGCAACCGTGGATGGTCAAGTTCGGCTGCCAGTTGCTTCGGACTTTCACTGCTCTGCAGCTTTGCCATCACCTCCACCATCTCCTGATTGTCCGTATGGAAACGATACACACTGTCTTTCAGTGAAATAATATGTTCTGCTGCATTGATGGTATGCTGACCGCTGCAACCACAAGACTCAAACTTCCAAAGTTCCGGTTCGAACAACACCGTCTTTTCTTCCCATGTACCATCAAATGCCTGATTGATTGCCTTTAACGTCTGCTCTGCATATTCTAAAATACTGCAGTTTACGGTAGACACGGTCGGGCTTGCCATCTTTGTATCAAACAATCCGTCATAACCGGTCACTTTTACATCTTCCGGTATTCGTATGTCACGATTCTTTAGGTACGCACACACAGACAATGCCGTATGGTCATTCACACATACAAACGCTTCCGGCAATCTGTCCTCTTCAAGAATCCGCTCTACCGCCGCTTCGGTCGGTCCTGCCCAGTATTCACCATAGCTCAGCATACTGTCATTATACGGAATATTGAACTCTGCCAAAACCCGCTTAAATGCTGCAATTCGTTCGTCGGAATAATGCTCCCCGCGGATACCCGCAATAAAATGCAGATCTCTCACCCCATGATCCTGAATCAGATGCCTTACCATCTTCTCCATACCAAGCGGGTCATTGGAAGCGATATTGATACATCCGGGATGTGCATCCCCAAGTACCACAACCGGCACTCCGTGCTGCATTCCCTTGGCGATAATGCCATCCGATACTACACGGTTCCTGATACGGTCTTCATAAACGACCAAGGCATCAATCACCGAGTAATCGATCAAATCATAGGTATACTTCTGCCCACTGTTCCTGGATTCGTCATTCTCCAAATCGGAACAGGCATTGTAGACAAACAAACGATAACCTGCTTTTTTTAAGACATCCCGGAACGTCATGATAAAGTCATGACTGAAATTCTCCTGTATTCTCGACATACATAAGGCAACAATCTTATAATTACCGATCATATGTGGCAGGCTCCTTCCCACAATTGTACATATTGTATAAAAACATAATGAAATTTCTATGAACAAATTATAAATAATTATAACGAAATATCAGCCATTATGCAAGAAGTGATTTATTCCACAAAGATATGCATAAACAAGCAAACATATATAGTAATTTTTTCAACAGAGACTTTAAGACATAAAAAAGATGCCTGTTCCTTAACAAACAGACATCTTCTCACTATCGCATATTTTAGTATTCGAACTTCTTCTCAAAGTAAGCCTTCAGGTCTTCAATCTTAACTCTTTCCTGTGCCATGGTGTCACGGTCACGAACCGTAACTGCACCATCGGTCTCGGATTCAAAGTCATAGGTTACACAGAACGGAGTACCGATCTCATCCTGACGACGGTATCTCCTACCGATGTTACCTCTCTCGTCGAACTCACAGTTATAGTACTTGGAAAGCTCAGCGTAAATCTTTTCTGCACCTTCGGACAGCTTCTTGGACAGCGGAAGCACACCGATCTTTACCGGTGCAAGTGCCGGATGCAGATGAAGCACGGTACGTACATCGCCTTCTGCAATCTCTTCTTCATCATATGCACCGCAGAGGAATGCGAGGAACATACGGTCAGCGCCAAGTGACGGCTCTACTACATACGGTACATATCTCTGATTCTTCTCATCATCGAAGTAGCTCAGGTCTTCCTTAGATACATTTTGATGTTGGGTCAGGTCGTAATCGGTACGGTCTGCGATACCCCAGAGCTCACCCCAGCCAAACGGGAAGAGATACTCGATATCGGTCGTTGCCTTAGAGTAGAAGGACAGTTCTTCCGGATCGTGGTCACGTACACGCATCTCTTCTTCCTTCATGCCAAGTTCCTTCAGCCAGTTGATGCAGTACTGCTTCCAATATGCGAACCACTCAAGGTCGGTATCCGGCTCACAGAAGAACTCGAGTTCCATCTGCTCGAACTCACGGATACGGAAGATGAAGTTACCCGGAGTAATCTCGTTACGGAAGGACTTACCAATCTGTCCGATACCGAACGGAATCTTCTTTCTGGAAGTTCTCTGTACATTCTTGAAGTTTACGAAGATACCCTGTGCGGTCTCCGGACGAAGATATACGGTACTCTTTGC
>JAZSIB010000222.1:0-2568 GCA_045533585.1 Lachnospiraceae bacterium
GGTTCCGAATCCGCGAACAGCGCATACTTTAGCGGAATCGATTATAC
This sequence comes from Lachnospiraceae bacterium, assembly GCA_045533585.1. Taxonomy (GTDB): domain Bacteria; phylum Bacillota; class Clostridia; order Lachnospirales; family Lachnospiraceae; genus SZUA-448. The sequence continues at coordinate 48 of JAZSIB010000222.1, forward strand.
CGACCTGTAAAGAATCAAGGACTACCACAATTAAGGTAGTCCTTTTGATTTGTCAGTTCGATGCGATATATAGCACCGGACCGACAACGAAAAAAGACCACCGCAAACTGCGATGGTCCTTGTCTTTTATTCAACAGGCTCCGTAATCGTCGTGCTATCGGGCGTCAGTACCGGCAACACCGTCTCACCCGGTTCCGCTTCCGGAGTCACAACGCTGTGAATCGGACACGGTTCCGCATCCTTGCCGGTAGGCAGGATAAACGGCGTGTCGTTGGTCACGACATATCGAATGTTTTCAGGATCAACAACCGGCGCAATATACTCGGTTCCGTTCTTCTTTGCATCCTTCTTCTTTTTCTCTTCGGCTTTTTCTGCCTCAATATCACGGTAAACCGCTTCGGTCTTTACAAGATAAACTTTTTCTTCGATGCTGTCCGGCGGACATTCTGCACAGGCAATGTGCTTGGAGTCCTTGCAGACGGATATCTTTACATGACAGTCGCATTTTGCAATCGGTACAGAGCCTTTTGCAAAATACTCGGTTGCAATACAGTTTCCGCCGACGTAAGCATCACATAAGCCTTCTACGGCAAGCTTGCCGCATTTCGTACAGATAACGGCGGTAACGACAGAATCCGGCATCTCAAACTCCTGATAAGGGAGTTCTTTGCTGCTGTGAATCCGTTCCATGATTTCGCGCCACATATACTGATGGTATTTTGTTTCAGTCTGACCAAAGTTGTTATCAAAGCCGGTCCAGATACCTGCAGTATAGTAGGGAGTATAACCGACGAACCAGAGGTCGTTGTTCTTAGAAGCAGTACCGGTTTTTCCTGCAACCGGCATCTTATAATCCTGGAATGCAAGGCGGTTACCGGTACCGATGGTTGTAGTATCTTCCATGGCATCGGTCAGAAGCCATGCAGTAGAGGTTTTCATAACCTGTGTTGCCTCAGATTCGTTGGAGAGCAGCAGCTTGTCATCGTGGTCGAGAATTACGGTATACATAATCGGCTGCTGGTATACGCCTTCATTTGCGATTGCAGCATAAGCTGCAGTCATCTCGAGGTTGGTAACGCCGTTGGTAAGACCACCGAGTGCAAGAGGGAGTCCGATATCGGTGTATTCCTGATTGCCCACAACCATGGAGGTGACCAAGGTGGAAAAACCGAGCTTTTTCAGATAGTTAAATGCAACGGAGGGACCGACCTGCTCCAACGCCTTTACTGCAACAACGTTCATGGAGTTGTAGATACCGGTGCGGATGGAGTTAAGCCCTCTCCAGCCGGTGGTGTACCAGTTGATAACTTCCTTGTCGGAACCCGGATAGTAATACTGTGTGTCATCAATTACGGTTGCCAAAGTCATACCCGCAGAGTCCAGAGCGGGCAGGAAGGAAGCGAGTACCTTATAGGTAGAACCTACCTGACGGACGGTGTTGGTTGCACGGTTGATGACACGGCTGGCTTTCTTCTCGCCGCGGCCACCGTAGATGGCAACTACCTTACCGGTGGATTGTTCCGAGATTACGATGGAGGACTGCGGCTGAGGTGTCAGGATGCGCTTCTCTACCGGCGTGTCCCCTTCCTCGACCATAGCAGCCTTGAATTCATCGCATTTTGCATTGATATCGTCGTAGTCCTTGCAGAGCTCCGAGATACCAATCCAAGTAGCAGGATTGGTGGTGTCGGATTCACGGAAATACAACTGGCGTACATCATGAAAATCGGAGAAGTACTTCATCAGGTCATCCTGCTGATAGTGTATGACAGAACCGTCAGGCTTGTAGACGGATAGTGCGTAGGTGAGTTCGTAATAAGAACCTTCTCCGAATGCGGGGAAGTAAGTTTCGTCGGTATATACAGAGTCAACGATTTCCTGTATCTCACGATCCTGTGTTGTATAAATTTTAAGACCGCCTTTGTAAAGCAGGTCGGAAGCTTCTTTTTCTGTATAACCGAGCTTTAACTGGAGATCCGAAAGAATCTGTTCAATCAGCTCATCGGTAAAATAAGAAAACGGGGATTTGTCGTCAGAGGAAAGCTGGTAACTCTGGATGCGGGAATACACATCATCCGCGATTGCTTCATCATATTCTTCCTGGGTACAGAGTCCGAGCTCAAGCGCACGATTCAATGTTTCCAAACGCTTCTCGGCATTCGGTTCCGGATTGGTAATCGGATTACGGTAAGTGGGGGAGTAGGCAATCGGAGCGAGTACGGCAGCTTCCGAGAGGGTGAGTTCCCATACGTCTTTACCGAAATATCCCTGCGCTGCAGTCTGGATACCATAGCAGCCGTTACCGAGGTTAACTGTGTTCAGATAGAATTCTAAAATCTCTTCCTTACTGTACTGGTTCTCGATGCGGATTGCAAGGAATTGTTCCTGTATCTTACGTGTGATTTTTTCCAGAACGTTGGCCTCTTCACCACCGCCGAAGACCTGATTTTTCAGGAGCTGCTGGGTAATGGTACTGCCGCCGTAGTCAAAAGAAAGCGTATTGATATTGGAAACGATAGCA